>CAUZEO010000139.1:0-12750 GCA_963578625.1 Kiritimatiellia bacterium
TTTGCCCAGCTGGGAATAATCAGCCCGAGTAGGGAAAGCGCGGATCCGATCACCCCGAAGCTCGCTTCCGGAAGATGGATCACACGGTAATACTGGCTGCTCAGGGTCAGGAATAGACGGATCATGCTGTCAAATGTTACGCCGGTCAGAATGATCACGAGTGCGACGGGGGATTGTAGAATCCATCGCCCGGTCTCCATCGTCATTCGGGTCGCTCCCCGAAGTGCGCAGAGGATGTCTTTCTTGCAGATCGCCAGATCCTGGGCGCCCGGGCTTTCCACATCTTTCATTCGCAGCGCCACATAGAACGCGCCGATGGCCGCCACCAGGCACAGGATAATCGGAAAACGTAGTGTGAGTCCCTGTGTGAGTTCAGCTGTGCCGCCCAAAGTATGGAAGACCTTTTGCATCAGGACCGGATCGTAGACCGCGGCCCCGACTGTCGACGAAACGACGAAGGCGATCGACGTGGCATGCATCTGTCGTTCCAGGACGTGCGGCCAGTCGGCAGCATCTCCAGCCTCCGCGAGCGAATCGTAGGCCAGCGCTTCATCCGCCCCGCTCGCCGCTGCTTCCGCCGCGCCGCTGGCAATTCGATTGAGTAGCAGGAGGGAGAAGAGCAGGGGAGAAGACCCCACCGGAGCAAAGCAGAGGACCGCCATCTCAAAGATCATCAGACCGGCTGCGGCTACCACGAGATTGCGCCGGCCCACGATGTCCGCCAGCGCTCCGGATGGAACTTCCAGCAGAATAATAGACGCTGCCCAGGAAACATTCAGCAGAGCAAACTGATCAAGGCTGATGCCGAGATCCAGAAAAAGAATCGTAAAAATCGGGTAGTAGAATCGAGCCCCGAACAACACCCGGAACCAGATGAACAGCCGGACGTTTGGGATTTGGAATGGGTTGGCCATTTCGGGACTCGGGACTCGGGGCTTGGGGCTTGGGGCTTGGGACTTGGGACTTGGGACTTGGGACTTGGGACTTGGGACTTGGGACTTGGGACTTGGGACTTGGGACTTGGGACTTGGGACTTGGGACTTGGGACTGAGTGTTTAGTTTTTCGTCTTGAGTGTCGAATACCGAATCAGTCGAGTTCCTAGTCCCCACCTCCAAACTTGAAAATTCGACATTGAGTATTCGGCATTCTTCCCATAATGGCAGTTGACTTCGTATTCCTGCTGCGTAGAGTGGCATGCGCGGTATTTTGAACAACCGTTTCACTAGGGGAGTTCGCAAAAGAGCTGAGAGTTCCGCATGGAATCGGGACACCCTTTGAACCTGTATGGGTAATGCCAACGTAGGGAAGTGATGTTCGTCCATTCGCCCCTCCCTCGTCATGCTGCTCCCGAATTTGACCACGGCAAGGAGACGATAAGATGGCAGAGGCGACAAAAGAGTTAGGTGAAAGTTTCGGAACGCATTTCCCTGGTTCCACGAAGGTTTATAAACCCGGAGCCCAGGAGGGTGTGCGTGTTCCCTTCCGAACGATTGAGCTCAATGCGTCCAGGAGACCTACCGGCGAACTGGTAGAGAACCCGGCGTTCTGCGTGTATGACACGAGCGGACCGTGGACGGATCCGGATGTTGAGGTGGATGTCCGCAATGGCCTTTCGGAGTTGCGCCGCGGATGGATCGATGCCCGGGGCGATACCGAAGCGTACGAAGAGCGAGGGTATCTGCGCGGCGATGACGGCAAAAGCGCCGCCCCGCCCAGGGAGCCCTTCCCAGGTCTTGCGCGCTGCCGTCGCCGCGCGGTTTCGGGTGGCAATGTGAGCCAGATGCATTACGCCCGGAAGGGGATCGTTACCCCGGAAATGGAGTTTATTTCGCTACGCGAAAACCTTGGCCGTGAAGTGGCGATGGAGAGAGCGTATCAAACGAACGGAGGCGCCGGCCTTCAAGGGAAGGCGCAAACCGGACCGACCGATGGGATGAACCATCACCATCCGGGTCAGCCGTGGGGAGCGCCGATACCTCGGCACGTTACGCCGGAATTTGTTCGGGACGAAGTTGCCCGCGGCCGAGCAATTATTCCGTCCAACATCAATCATCCCGAAAGCGAGCCGATGATCATCGGGCGGAATTTCCGGGTGAAAATTAATGCCAACATTGGAAACTCCGCGGTCACTTCGACAATTGAAGAAGAAGTGGAGAAGATGCGATGGGCCACTTTGTGGGGCGCCGACACGCTGATGGACTTGTCGACCGGGAAAAACATTCACGACACGAGGGAGTGGATTATTCGGAATTGTCCGGTTCCGGTCGGCACAGTGCCGATCTACCAGGCCCTGAAGAAAGTTGGGGACAAGCCCGAGGATCTGACGTGGGATTTGTACCGCGAAACGCTGATCGAACAGGCGGAGCAGGGCGTGGACTACTTTACGATCCATGCCGGCGTGTTGCTTCGCTACATCCCGATGACCGCGCAGCGGGCGACCGGGATCGTAAGCCGTGGAGGATCCATCCTTGCGAAGTGGTGCATCTCCCATCACCGGGAGAATTTTCTCTATACCCATTTCGAGGAGATCTGCGAAATCATGAAGGCCTACGACGTGGCTTTCTCTCTTGGAGACGGCCTGCGGCCAGGTTCGATTGCCGACGCGAATGACGCGGCGCAGCTTGGAGAACTTGAAACGCTGGGCGAACTTACGGAGCTGGCGTGGAAGCACGATGTCCAGGTGATGATTGAAGGGCCGGGGCATGTTCCCATGCAGAGCATTCATGCGAACATGAACTGGGAGTTGGATGCGTGCAAGGAAGCGCCATTTTACACGCTGGGGCCATTGACGACCGACATCGCTCCGGGCTACGACCACATCACCAGCGCAATTGGGGCGGCTATGATCGGATGGTACGGCTGCGCCATGCTGTGCTACGTGACGCCGAAAGAGCACCTGGGACTTCCGACGCGGGAGGACGTCAAAGCGGGCGTGATTGCATACAAGATTGCCGCCCACGCGGCCGACCTCGGCAAGGGCTTTCCGCAGTCTCAAGAATGGGATAATGCAATCAGCAAAGCGCGGTTCGAGTTTCGATGGGAGGACCAGTTTAATCTAGCGTTGGATCCGGAAACCGCCCGGGCATTCCACGATGAGACGTTGCCCAAGGAAGGTTCGAAGGCCGCGCATTTTTGCAGCATGTGCGGACCGAAATTTTGCTCCATGAAGATCACCGAAGACGTACGGAAGCTTGCGGATTCGCTGAGGAAGAGTGAGGAAGAGGTGATCACGGACGGAATGAAGGAAAAGAGCCGGGAATTCGTGGAGAAGGGGAGCGAGCTGTATCAATAAAAGCCCGGGCTCCGTGGACTTTCACCGCAGAGTACGCTGAGTTCTTCTCTAAATCCCCGCTCCCCTGAGCATACGCGTCAAGTTAAGGGGCTTGGTTGATTTCGAATAGAACTAGAGCGAGGCAAAAATCAATAGATTTTCGTTTTCGCTTGTTCGTAGCGCAGTATTTGAGCATCGGGACGATGAGGTATTGAATGCGGTTTTCTTTTGAGGGGAAGCGTAGGATCTCGGATAGATTCATTTGAGCGTACCTCATGAATTTCATGAGACTTAGTTCTCGCCCCCTGTGAGCCAGGATTGCTGCAAGAGGGGTAAAGAGGTGGTGGTACAAGAGTACGACCATGGCGAGCCAGGCAAGCAGGAGCATCCGCAGTTGTGGGTTGGAGACGTTGTGAATGTGGTCGAAGCAAAAGTTGCTCTTCCAGGGTTTGAAGATATTTTCTATCCGCCAGCGTACGGCGTATAGCGTCGCGATCTGTTTGGGGGGTCATCCGATTTTTTGAGAAGGTGGCGATAAAAATCGACCAACCCATCAAGTAGGGCACCTTTTTGGATGGATGTTTCCCGTTGGATTGTTTTTTGGCTTTCATGCGGCGTAGATTGGCGAGTTCCTCTGTAACGGGGAAAGCAACAAGTCTGACCGGGACGGGTTTGTTTTTTCGGAGCCCAGCACCACCTCCATATCCACCGAACCGTTCTTTTTGAGCCGTTCGGCGAGGTTCAACCTCTCTGAGGTATCTATACTGCGAAACAGGCTCGGGTGCTTGTATCGGGAAATACAATCGGCTCTCTGAGTGACGCGCTTGTCACGACAGCGCAAGGCGGCTCGGCCTGGACGTGCTTGGGTGGATGGATTGATTGCCTATTCGTGTATTTCGTGGTTCCCTCCTGAAGGCGTTATGTAAACAGAATGCAGAAAAGTCCGATCGAAATTTCCAGCGGCGGCCAGTTTTGCCGGGGGATGCACTGGGCGCCGGAAAGCGTGGAAGCCGGCCTGCCCTGTGTCGTGTTGGCTCCTGGTTTCGGGGGCACCTATGACGGGGGATTGATTCAGTTTGCCGAAGGCCATTGCCGTGCGGGCTCTCATGCGGTTGCGTTCGATTACCGGCATTTCGGCGCGAGTGACGGGGAGCCTCGCCAACTCCTTTCCATTCGGCGTCAGTTGGCCGACTGGAAAGCCGCTATCGCATTCGCGCGGGGATTGGAGGGCGTGGACCCGGATCGGATTGCGATTGTCGGCACGTCGTTTTCGGGAGGACATGTGCTTGTGGTGGCATCCGAAGACGAGCGACTCGCCGCCGTTGTCGCGCAATGTCCACTCATGGACGGGCGGCAGGGCCTTGTGAATCTTGCGAAGTACGCGGGCGCCGGATACCTCGTCCGGATTCTTCTTCATGGGCTGAGGGATCTCTTCCGAAGCCTGACTGGGAGAAGTCCCTGGTATGTTCCAATTGTAGGAGCGCCGGGTACGATCGCTGCAATGACCAGTCCGGACGCGTGGTCCGGAGTCATGGATGTGTCGCCGCCGGACTACCGGAACGAAGTCTGCGCGCGAATCGGTCTTACGCTGGGTTTTTATCGCCCGATCAAGCGAGCGCCGCAAGTCCGGTGTCCGTTATTGATTCAGATGTGCGAACGCGACAACGTTGCGCCGATCGCTGCGGCGGAAGCCGTTACCGCGAAAGTATCCGGACCCGCGGAGATCGTGCGGTACGATTGCGGGCACTTCGATATCTATCAAGCTCCCTGGTTCGAACGATCGAGCGGGGATCAGATCAAGTTTCTGCGGCGGGCGTTCGCCTGATCGTAGGAGATTCTTAATCAAATCAGGAGTCCCAAGTGTAACAACGTTTCAACTTGTCCCGCAATGGTGACCTTTGCCGGTCTTCTTCCTCGCGCTTTCGTAGGTGTGGATAAACGCTTCCGGGGGTACCGCCGCGATCACTTTGGCTACGACGTCGAGCGGACGAGTATCAAATTTCCGGAACCTCACGCAGGACTTCCCCATGTTGAGTTTTTTACCCGCTTTCCGAAAGCCCTCCTTGAGCACCGTCAACTGTTTCGAGTCCTGGTAGGTGCACATGAGATAGAGCGCATTGCGCTTCGTGGCAGAAGAATTGTGGCAAGAGGTGGCGGGAAATTAGCGGGGGTACCCGGACGGTTCAGTCGGAAGCCTCCTGCGAGGGGCTCGTATCCGCCACTCCCTCATTTCGCGCGGCGGCTCGATCCGGGTGAAATCCTAAATCGCTCCTAATTTCTCCGTGGAAACGGAAACCGGTTCCCGATGCGCCCCGGGATTGGACTGAACTGGAACATGGATTGTTGATAAGCGAAATCCTTGACAGAATGGGTGGGGATGGTTACTGTGAGACGCACCATTTTTGGGACCCTATATATTAAGGACAAGGAACACCGCTATGAAATCCTGCATCACGACGCGACTGATCCGAGTTTGCCTCTTGCCGCTGACCGCATTCGGGTTGTTTCTGCTTCCGGCATCCGGAGCACTTGAACAGGGGGCCTCCAGAGAAGCGGTCATTGATATGCTGGGCGAACCGGAAGGCAGCGTGAATGGCGGTGGGTTGGAGCTTCTGCGATATAAACTCGGCATTGTTGAGCTTGAGGACGGCTTCGTGACGTCTTCAGATCTAATTACCGAAGAGGTTTTCAAGCACCGGCGTCTGGGCCAAGAGAAGAAAATTGCCGAAAAGAAAAGACGCGCTGAAGAAGCACGGGAGCGTCGTATCGCGGATGGAACCGCGGAGCTGAAGCGCGCTGAGGCAGACGAGTCTTTCGCCAAGAAGTCCGCGACGGATCGACTGAAGTACTGGCAGGACTTTCGGCGGAAGTATCCGGAAGTCGATGTCTCGTCGCAGCTCAGGGCGGCGCAATCTGAAGGCGGGGGGCAAGAGATACGGATGGCGGAATTGGAAGAAGAATTCCGGCAGGGCATGAAACAGCCTCCGATCCGAACCTCCTCGCGAAAGTTGAGAAAATACCGTCGCGGAAGATCAGCGGGCGCCATTGCAAAGCGAAAGAGCCAGTTGATGGCGGAATTGTTTCCTGAGGAATCCGGGAACTGATCCGCGTCGCGGCCTCCGGACACGGTGTTCGGTATTCGAAAATTATTGAATATCGCGTGTCAACTACCAAGTCCCGTATCAACAGCATACTTCAACTGCCTAATCCCAACCCCACGATTTGCTTCGTACTACTATCCTGCGTGATCGTTATTGCTTACGGCAATTTTCCTGCCACGATAGTTTCCAAGAATCCTCCTCCACGGTGAGTTCCGTTCGGTTGCGGTGACGCGGTTTCCCCGCTTCTCGCGGGGCAGGCGCTTATTTCGTGGTTAAGAAATCCGTTAACCCCAAATTCCGTACTCCGCATGCCGCGCCCCGCATTCAGAACGCAGTCCCGTCGTCCAGTTCCGGACTCCAGAAGATGGCTTGTAAACCGAACTTAACCCCGGGAATATTTTTCCAGTCGTCCACGTTTCGGAACTCGAGTTCCGGAGCAACCACAAAAAAGAGCCAGTTTCGGCACAGCGGAATTTTCCCCGGCAAGGTGAGACGATAGCGGTCAACGATGCCGCTCCCGCTCTTGTGGCCAAAGATGCTCGCCCGAAGACCAATGCCCATCGCCAGATCCCTTATGCTCGCCCGGCGTTCGAATTTGACTTGTCGAATCATTTCCCAAGCGTACGAAAGGACGAATGTCTGTTCCCGCTCATAGCCAATCGTGTCTTCGGCCCATTTCCCGGACGAGGCGGAGCGAAAAAGAGTCCGGCCATTCCATTTGTCCATGGTAATTGAGGAAAGCAATCCGAACCCGTCGTCACTTTCCCAGTAAAATTTCTGGAGTGGGTGGGCCTGCAGCCCCTTCCACACTTTCGACCACTGGAACTTTGATTCCACGAAGAGTTCCGGTGGTGTTTTAATCTTGATGCCGAAGCTGGGAACAAAGGGCCCGATAATTCTCCGGAAACCGATCCGGGCGTCGCCGGTACGCTCGGAGGCGTCAATTCCCGGGAGTTCATCGACCGGTTCAGAGGTCACGTAGATCTGGAATTTACTCGAGGTTGGGTAAGTTGATGCTGATGTTGAAGTCGGGTTCGACGGTCCATTCCGGCCCCCCCACTTCGTTCTTGTATCGCATCTCCATCGCAATATCGAATAGGGATACCGGAATTGGCTGCCTTTCCTCCCCTTCCTTCACGAAATAGGTGTCCGCCCAGGCAACGGATTTCTGCATAATCAAAAAGATCCAGTCGTGTGCCCAATCCATGTGATCGTACTTATTGGTATACGCGGACCAGGGAGGCAACTTCTCCGGCAAGTCGCCGATAAACATCTCGTACTCGTCATCGATGTACAGCGGTTCGCTGCTCCACAATCGACGCCAATGGTTGGTCTGGGAATTGGTTTTCACATCCTGCGCACTCGCCAAATCGGCGCAGAAGAGACCTAGAAACGCCGGCAGATAAGTCCACCGGAGGCGCGAAAACCTGCTTTGCCCGAGCAGTTGGAACCTCATCGTATACGCCCTCCTCAGGCTTTCAAGGATTCCATATTTGCTGATGCTTTATCAAAGGTTTTTGACCGCGGATCTTTAGGATACTCGCCGATGAAATGAGAATCTCGAACACAAAATCCGCGTGTATCCTCGAAATTCACAGTTTAGTGCACTGGATCTGGCTGGTCCCCCCATGCGGGGGAGGATAGAGGTGGGGTTTTGAGGAAATTGGGCAATGAGGCGTCCATCACGATGAAAAGGTACCATCTTCCATGGGAGAGCGGCCCGGGATTCGCCGGCCGACGCCGCCCGAACCGGTTGATCCCATTGAACTGCTCACCAGGATGAACGCCCACTTGAATGAACATGATACCTTCCCGCTCAGCACCACGTAATTTTATGATGCGCCTCGAGGAGGCGGAACCTACAAGGCCGTCATGCCCCAGCAGCAAATCACTGCCGAAGGCCGGATCAAATGATCGCCACGCGGAGAGACGGTTTCGATACTCGACTATTCTGGTACGACGGGAAGAGCGCAACGTTTCTCGATAAGAGCAAAAAGCTCTATTCGACCGTGGACGCTTCCAATACGATTTCCGAAATGCTGGAGATGTTACGGGCTGAATATGGCGTGACGCTGCCCTTGGCGGACTTTTTGCGAAAGGACTTCGTTGAGATGATCCAGCCATTGCTTATGAAGGCACGGTACGATGGCGGGGAGAATGTTTTGGGACATGACTGTCACCGCCTCTCGTTCTAGAGACGGCCGAGGTCAAAGGCCGGGTATGGATCGATGCAAAACCCGACGCGCCCCTGTTGAGGAGAGTGTCGTTGCATTACTACACTTTTCCTAGAAACCCCGAGTACACAGTCACGCTCAACAAATGGCAACTTGGAGAACTTGCCGGCGACGGACTTTTCGCATTTACTGCGCCCAAAGACGCGAAACAGATTGAAATGATTCCCCTCCTACCCGGCAGCCCAAAGGATGAGGTTCACTAAATCCGAAACACGTTTTCCCTTACCACCTCTTGGTGTAGGTAAATGCAGGCTGGATACCGAATAGGTCAACGTTCCCAGTAGGCGCTTCGAAATCCATTTTGGTGTAAAGAATCCGTACGGAGAACCCGATGGAGTTATAACCGGTCAGCTCATATTCGAGGCCGGCGCGACCGTAAATACCTATGGCGACATCTGAATCGTTCGTGTCCCTGATAGGCACCTTCCCTGTCGACGAGACCTGCCGGCGGGCATCGTCTACCCAACCGAACATTACGAGAGGTCCCACGCCTCCGTGGAAGTGCCATTTCTCCAGATTCTTGTCATAGGATGGTCCCGCGAAAATATCCAGCAGGTATATCTCGGCATCGATCTCTAATGCCGTGCCGTTTGCGCTGGCAGATCTCGTATTGTCACTGCCCCAACTGAAACGCAATCCAGTTTCGGCGCCCCAATTCGAAAAATTGCCTTCAAAGCTACCCCACCAGGAGATGCCGAGAGTCGGCATGGTTGAAAGATCCACCTCGGTTGAACCTTCACTAAAATTGACGTCGTCGCTCCAGAAGGAGGCCCCAACCACGGATTGCAAACTGGTTCCGTAATCCGGACCGAATGCGGTTGCGTGAACCGGGGCCAGCCCGATCGCGGCAACGGCACATAGTAGTTTTCCAAAGATTTTCCGATGTTCCCGACTCTTCATGATACCTCCATATCTTGTGCAATTCACGGTGCGGTACGAGGTTCGCAATCGCAATTACCGGTCATCCTAAGGCAAGAGGGCCATTCTGCGCACGCAAAATCTCGAATCCCGCCGGACGCCCATAGCCGAGGCCCCACTTCGTCTCCTTCGCTCTCCCAAAGCGAGTTCCTTCGTGGTATTCAGTCCAATTACGTGCCCCACGAAAGGTTTTGTGTCGAATTCCCCCTGCGAAGCGCACCCGTGATTGTCGAACTCATTGAAAAATCGGTGCATTTTTACTAAATACGCGGTCATACCTCGGCTTCCTCACCCGGAACCTGGATCATGCGTGCGTGCTCCTGACCGATTCGGTATGCGAATACCAGCCAAACGACCACCCGGCCCAGGTTGAAGAGTGCGAAACCGCGGATGCCGAATCCCAGGTCGTTGATGCCGGCGAAAACCAGCAGCGCCGAGAGCACGTCCCCGACCCGGACAAAGAAGGAATCGATCGCCACCTTCGCCCTGTACTTCTGCTCGGTGGTCGCCGGGAGGAACAGGATGTTTCTCACCGTGCTGTTCAACGAATAGTAGGCGGCGTTCTCGGCGATTTTAGGACCCTTGATGAATTTCAGAAACGGCATCGCGGCGATCAGGCCATAGCCACCCAGGGCGATGATTGGTTGAATCATCACGGCGAGACGAATGCCCCCGAACTTGATGATGCACGAGATAAACAGGAGCTGAATGAACTAGGAGCCCGACCCCGCGGGTGATCGCGAAAAACCGCGTATAGAAACCGGCAATGTATTCTTTTTTGATGTTCTGGTCGTCTTCGCGTTCCAAAGTCGCGGTGATATCCCCTGCACGCTGTGCCACATCGAAGTCCGCCGGGAGCCATTGCGTAGCGGTTACGATCTGTTGTTGAATTCGAGTCCAGAACGCCGAAGAGTCTTCTTGCCGCATCACGCCATATCGCAGCTCGAAGTGCGTTGCAATACTGGCGAATGTGCCTTCACCGGACTGTGATGGTTGGTGCGCAGGCATCGACGCCAGGACCTAACACTACGTAGTATGCTGTATAATGTTTTTCTTTGAGCGGTTCTCAGTGGCCGCCATCTAACGGATGGCGCCAGCGCAACCTGGGAAACGCTCAAAAGCTCGGTCGGCGACTGCCGCGCCGATCATTAATGCCGCCGCAAATATCCGAATCGTGTTTTTCATAAAACTTTGTTTCTCACTATTTTTTACAGAAGGCAACGAAGGCCATAAAGCAGCAAAGCCGCAACCAAACGAAATTTACCACGGAGCACACGGAGGGGTTTTGGTCACTCCGTGTGCTCCGCGCCTCTCTGGGGCAGAAAAATTGTCGCGAGCATGAACGATTATGGAAGATCGTAGTAGGAAGAAAGTAGATGGGGCCAGGAGCCTTTGTCTTTCTTTGTGAGTTCTCTTTGACTCAGGTTGATATTACGGATTCGGGTGAAGGGTACAATGTTAATTTGCTTATCGATGAGTTTTCTATGGACTTGCCGGTGATGGAGGTTTCTAAGGTGGATCTGCATCTCAGGGCGCCCCGGTTCATCAAATTCATCCGGTCGATATTCTGCATTGCCGCTTCTTTGTTTTTTCGCGCTTTTGGCGGATGCGACCATTCAAGCGGAACGGCCCGGTAAGGGGGGCGAGGCAGACTCGATCTCATTCCGCGTTTTCGTGTTCGATGTGGACGAGATCAACAGCGCGGACCAGAATTTCACGGTTAACTTCTAGTACATGGTGTCGTGGAGGGATCCGCATCAAGCGCACGGTGGGGAGCACCGTTTGGTTCGAAACGCCGGAGATGTGTGGACGCCAATGATCCAGGTGATGAACCAGCAGAAACTCTGGTCGACCCTGCCCGAGATTGTGCAAATCGAGCCGGACGGAACGATTACCTACGCCCAGAGATCTTGGACATTGGGAATTCGATATTCGACATTCAGATATACTACCTGCTGAACACTATATACTAAAAACTTTCAACTCACTCAACACTCTCCCCGACACTCACCTCCCCATCCCCAGCATCCAGTTCCAGCTCCTCGATCTGCTGTACTGATGCGCCGGCGATGCCGCGGATGTCGCCGTACATGCCGAGGTGTTGAGGACAACGCGCTCGATCTGTTTTTCACGTTCTTTCCATAGGCGCTCCATCGCCCGCCGTTCCTTGTCGAGTTGGACTTTCATCCCGGTGAACGTCTCCACGATGGCGACGACCTTCTGCCTGAATTCGGGTCCGGAGAGGTAGTCGTAGAGTGCTTCCATTTTTTCGCCTTTGCCGGCGGACGCCCGCTTATCGAAAGACAGTTCCTGGAGGTGCATCCGGAGCGCGGTCGCGAGCCCGATCATGGAAGAGTAATCGGTGACCCAGATGCCGTCCCGATAGCCGAAGCGTTCTACGTTTTCCGGAAGGGAACTGGATACAAGCACCGAAACGGTTGCCCGGGTCATCACCGCGTCGTCCTTGAGTTTTGTTGTCCACCTGTCGCTCCACGCTTTGGTATTTTTCGTTTCCCAAAGAATCATGCCGCAAGGGTGTCCGTCGGGCCCCTTTACATGATGAACAAGGTCGGCGCCTCGGATTCCTTTCGGAACCGGTTCGACATCATCCATCGGAAACGTGCCGCGCAATGTTTTTTCCAGATCGAGTTTCGAGCACTTCCCCCTGCGTCTCGCTCGAGCCTTGTTCCGCCCTCCGCTTGGCGTCTTCAAGCGCCTTGTGGAGATCGGTAATCATTTTATCCTTTTCCCGGTCCTTCAATCGGTGCTGTTCCGCAAAAGTTTCCAGTGCTTCGGTGCGCACCTTTTCCCGCTCAGTGTCGATTTTTCGTGCAACATCCAATTCGAGTTGCTCCCGCTGCTGCTGAAGTTCGCGCGCCTGCTTCCGAACTTTTAATTCCCCCTGCTGCGCGGCTTCCGTCGCTTTTTTTGACTCTTCGAGGGCGGCTTTCGTGTCGTTCAGTTCGACCTGGTACGTTGACCTCGCTTTTTCTACCGCTTCCAGTTCAATGCGCTTCTTCTCGCGCTCCAACGCAACGCGCGCCTCTTTGTCGAATTCTTCCTTGAGGTGATCTCGCAATTGCCCCTTTAGCGCCTCTGTTAGTTCAAAAGACTTCTTGCAGTGGGGGCAAGAAATTGTGCCGGCTGGTGACTGGGGGTTCACTTCACCCTTTTGCGTAGTGCCGCGATGTCTTTGTCGATGAGCTTCTGCAGTCTTCGATAGCG
>CAUZEO010000140.1:0-12743 GCA_963578625.1 Kiritimatiellia bacterium
GTTAGTTCAAAAGACTTCTTGCAGTGGGGGCAAGAAATTGTGCCGGCTGGTGACTGGGGGTTCACTTCACCCTTTTGCGTAGTGCCGCGATGTCTTTGTCGATGAGCTTCTGCAGTCTTCGATAGCGGCGGTTCCCGGTTGGAGACCGCGCGGGAACGGATTCGATACCCATCACTGCCAGCGACTTTTCCAGCGGACCCCGCACGGCCGCCCATCGGGCGCGGAGATCGTCGCGCTGACCAAGGGTGAAGTCCCGCTCGTAGATGCGCCGATACGCGCCTTCGATGCCGTCTACCTTATTCTTCCCGATGCGTTGCACGACGAATCGGCTGATTGCCCACCACAGGACGGTCAGGAGCAGTCCCGCGCAGACGATAATAAGCGGAAGTTGGAAATTTTCAGAATTCCGGGAAAGGGCCCCCAGCGCTGCCGTCACCCCGAAGATCGTGAAGGTAATCATGGCGCACACGGAGCGCGCCATCAGTACAGATCGTTTGACATCCCAGCAGACGCGCACGTGCATGTCGAGGCGCTCGGCCTGTTCTTTCAGCGTGCTGATTACGTTGTCGACACGACGGTTCATTGCGCTGTTGATGTGGTGTACGACCTCTTCGCGAGCTTCATCGAAGCCGGTCAACGACAGAGTGTCATTCCCGTTCGACGAAAGCTGGTCGGCGCCGGGAATATAGGTGGTGTAGACCTCCGGCATGTCTTTCGTCTGAATCACCCGGGACAGATTCCAGCAGAGCGCCCCATAGTCTCTCGCAAAATCCCGAATGCTGGAGAAAATGTCCGCCTTGTTCATCAGGATCAGGGTTTTGTTTTCCAACCCCGAAAGTCCCTGGGTGAAGGCGGAAATCGTTTCCCCGGTGGTCCCCGGCTTTTCAGGGTCCAGAAAAAAGAGAACCAGGTCCGCGGACTCACCGAACGTGCGCACGGCAGACATAAAGTCATATCCGCGCTCCTGCGCCGTGGTTGCCGCATCGATCATGCCGGGGCTGTCCACCAGCGTCATCTTTCGGAGCAGATCGAGATTCAACAGTTTCAACTTCAGCCGCGACAGAAATGCAGGCCCGAATCGGTCCAATCCGGTAAAAGTAACCTCGGGCCGCATCGCCGCGGCTGGCCCGCTGGATTCCCCGGGTTGTTCTGAGAAACTCAGGATCGTAAAGCCGTCATCAGTAGGCGCGATTCCCGTTTTCTGGACCGGTTTGTCCAGGAGGTAATTGATGAAGGTGGATTTTCCTGAGGAATGATTCCCCAGAAAAAGGATGGTCGGTTTGCCCGCATTGAGCTGGCGGGGCATGTTGATTTCCAGATGGTACCGCTGGGCGAGGGGCGTAAGTATGTCCCGGTAGTATTGCTCCGTTCGGCTTTGTAGCGCATCCAATCCGTCGTCCATGGTTACGCGGAAACTACCCTACATTACTCCAGCCACCAATACCTAATAACGAACTTTGGAAATGTTTTCCCAACCCTGGATCAAGCCGGAAAAACTGCGTACTAAGATCCGTTTGGGTTCGGAACCGCGATTTCCCCGCTTCTCGCAGGGCAGGCGCGTATTTAGTGATTCAGATCTCGGTCGGGGGCCTGTAGCTCCGGCCTGTTTTGTGGCTCTGTTGAGCTTGTTTGTCGCCGATCGGAAGTCTCGGCGACTTCCGCTACATGGGGAGCCGTTAAATTCGAAAGTTTCCTTCTTTATCTTCGTTTCCTTCAGTTCAATATCCCCGAACCCGAACCCGAACCCGAACCCGAACCCGAACCCGAACCCGAACCCCGCATCCCCGAACTGCCTACCGCTTTTCCATCCGCTTGCGCACGTTCGCGTCTAGAATTTTCTTTCGCAGCCGAAGATGATTGGGGGTGACCTCCACGTATTCGTCCTGCGCAATGAACTCTATGGATCTTTCCAGGTTCATTTGTGTGGGAGGTTCCAGGAGAATCGCCTTGTCGGTGCCCGACGCGCGGACGTTTGTGAGCTGCTTGGTCTTCGTCGGATTGCAAGGCAAGTCTCCGGAACGGGAGCTTTCTCCTACAACCATTCCGGGGTAAACCTCTTCCTGCGGCCCGATGAAGAGGCGGCCCCGTTGCTGGAGATTGTCCAGTGAGTACGCCGTGGCCTTTCCAAACTCCATGGAAACCAGCGCTCCGCTGGTCCGGGCGGGAATATGACCAAGGTAGGGCAAGTATTCCCGAAATATGTGACTCATGACCCCCTCGCCGCTGCTTGCGTTGGTCAGGTAGGTCTCCATTCCGATCACGCCACGGGTCGGAATGTCCGCAGTCAGCTTCACGCGGTCTCCGGCATGCTCCATGTGGACAATTTCTCCTTTTCGCTCGGAAAGATACTGCATCATGTCGCCCAGAATCCGCTGCGGAATGTCGAGCCAAAGATCCTCAATGGGCTCCAGACGCTTTCCATTTTCTTCGTGATAAATCACCTCCGGACGGCTGATCAACAGTTCGAAGCCCTCCCGGCGCATGGATTCGGCCACGATGGCGACCTGGAGGTCGCCTCGCGCTCGAATCGTGAAAATGTTGGCGGAGTCGGTATCCGCTACTTCAAGGGATACGTTGGTGCGTATTTCGCGGGTGAGCCGTTCGCGCAAATTGCGTGAGGTTACGTATTTGCCGTCCCTTCCTGCCAGCGGGCCGTCGTTTACGCAGAACTGCATCTGGATGGTAGGCGGATCGATCGCCACCGACGGCAATCGCGCCTGGTTCGCACTGCCGGCAAGAGTCTCCCCGATCCGAACGTTGTCGAATCCTGCAATTCCGACAATTTCTCCCGGACCCGCCTGATCCGACTCTGTGGTTCCAAGTCCAGCGAAGCGAAATATTTTCTGTACCGCGGAGAGGGAGTTGGCTCCGTTTGCGTGGAGGCAACAGATTGAATCCCCGGTAGAAACTGCTCCACCCGTGAGCTTTCCCACCGCGATAACGCCTACGTAATCATTCCAGTCGAGGTTACTCACGAGCATTTGAAACGGGTCGTTGGGAATGGCTTCGGGCGGCGGGATGTGATCGACGATTGCATCGAGCAGGGGAGACATACAGTCGCTGGGGCGGGCTGGATCCTGCGACATGAAGCCTTCCTTGGCGCTGCCATAGAAGAATGGCGCATTAAACTGCGGCTCATTCGCGTCCAGCTCCATCAGGAGTTCGAGCACCTGGTCGTGGACGAGTTCCGGGTTCGCGGTTTCCCGATCCACCTTGTTGATGACCACGATCAACCGGAGGCCGTTCTCGATCGCCTTTCGAAGCACAAACCGTGTCTGTGCCTGCGTGCCTTCCGCGGCATCCACCAGCAGCAGGGCACCATCGACCATTTTAAGGATTCGCTCCACTTCCCCCCCGAAATCCGCGTGTCCCGGCGTGTCGACGATGTTTATAATGGTGTCATTCCACTGGATGGAGGCGTTTTTGGCCCGGATGGTTATTCCCTTTTCCCGTTCAAGGTCCATCGTGTCCATCGCCCGGTCCTGGACGGTTTCGTTCGCTCGAAATAGACCTGAGTCCTTCATCAGCTTGTCAACAAGGGTTGTCTTCCCATGGTCGACGTGGGCGATCATTGCAATATTTCGTATACGCTGGATGAATTGGTTCATAAAAGTCGCGGGAATCTACGTCGGGAATCCGGTTTTGGAAACGGTGAATGCACGATCATAGCAAAAAAATGGGCCTGACGTGCGCACCAATCGTCTGCCTGCTGCTTTACGGGGCAATAATTCTCGGCTTTACGGTGTTCCGGAGCGTCTGGGCCGCGACTTTTCCCTACCATTTCCTCGTGATGGCCGCAGTTCTATCGATGCCCGCGCCTGCGCCGGTCGTTCCGGAGCCAACGCCTGTGAAGCTGCCGGCCAGTTCTGTTGCGCGGCCGGATTCGATTGCCGGACCCGCGGATGACCCGGCAGTTGAGCTGCCCGGCTCTGATGTCTCACCTTTTGAGCTCATGCAATTCTGATGGAAACAGGCCAACCCCATCGAGCGAAAGCGGTTTTTTGAATGGACTGTAGAGCAGGAGTGAGCCTGCACAGACATGTTGATGGTCCGGGAATTGCTTGGGGCTATGGAGCACGAATTGCCCAGCAACGCACTGATTTCTCTGGGAAACTCGTTCGAAAACCGATGATACACTGTTCCAGAATCGGGGCCTTGGCCCGCTTAAATGGGCTGGCAGGGTCAATTCTTGTCTCGTTGTCAGCCTTTGCGGCAGCCGACTCCGTGGATCTGATTTTCGATTGGCCGGCAGGGACCTCGGCCCTCGTGACCCTTGAGAGCACCCGGAGTCGGGGGCCGGTCGGCCGAGTGACGAAACATACGGTTTCCGGGACGTACCGGCTCGTCGTATCCGAAAGCGGCGATGGGAGGATGATCGGGTTTGAGGACGGCCGGCTGGTGTCTTCCCTGGGGAGTCTCGACGGAGCCGAAAAGAACATCCACGCGATGATGGTCGAAGCAATGGCGAATCCGGCAGGATTCGAGATCACGCCGACAGGCCGCTGTGTGCGTCTTGCTGATGTATCAAAACTCAAGGAGAGTATCCAGGAGATGCTTGATTCGTTTTCATCCGAGTTAACGCCCGATGCGCGTATTCATTTTTCGAAGATGTTTGAGCAGATGACGAATAGCGAGGTTCTGCTGAATGGTGCCGTCGAACAGTGGCACCGTGATGTCGGATTTTGGAGCGGAGCCCAACTGGACGTGGGGGACTGGTATGAAATGGACTATACCAATCGAGTTTCAATTCTCGATGACCACCCGCTCCCCATGAAGAAAAAATTCCGCGTGGTCGAACGCATACCTTGCAGCGAGGGTGACAGCACCAGCGACTGCGTGCGCATCGAGTTGAGCAGTGAAGCAGGCACCGCCGAGTTGCGGCAGGTATTTTCCAAGGTCATCCAGGAAATCGCCGAAAAGACGAAAACGAATCCGGAGATCAGAAAACTTTCCTTTGAGCAGAATACGGTAATCATCACTGAGCCTGCCACGTTGCGCCCTCACAAGATCGAAACGACAAAGTCCAGCACCATTCTGATGACCGTCGCCGGCCGGGAGCAAAACTCGATCAAATCCGAACGAACCCGAAGAGCTTTTTTCTGGAGTGTACCGTAGCGGATTCGGTTTTCAACGAAGTGAATAGAAAGTCAATATCGAATGTTCGATATTGGACGTTGAGAATTCGATATTCGACATTTCTGTTCCCAACCCCCATTCCCTTCACGCTCCTTCCGGCATGAAGTCCGCTTCGTCGGGAGCTAGCTCTTCCGGCTGCCAGCGGGTCTCTTTTTTGAGGAATTCCTTGGCGCGCTTTCTTCCCTCGGCGGCTTCTTCTTTATCGAGGATCACGTCAAGTTCGTCTCTCAGCATCCTGGCAGGCTCGAAGCCAAGGTCCGTGGAAAGGGTCAGCCATTTGTAGGACTCAGGATAGTCCGTATCCAGTGCCGAACTGTCGTAATAGGCCTTTCCGAGGAGATACTGCGCGCGTGGTTCGCCCTGTTCCGCGGCCTCCCGAATCCATTTTAGTGCTTCTTCCACATCCCTGGGGACCGAATCGCCTCGGCTGTAAATGGACCCCAGCATCATCAGCGCGGGAAGGTATCCGTTCTCTCCGGACTTTCTCAACCAGAGGATCGATTCACCTGTACTGCGATCCGTTCCAATACCCCGGGCAAAATAGGTCGAGAGAAGATATTGTGCGTCGGCGTTGTCGAGTTCCGCCAGCGACCTGGTCTCCACAAACGCTTTGTGATACCAGGAGTCCGCGGTCGATAAATTCTTACTTGCTCCAAGGGCGCCCTGTTCGTAGATAGCACCCAGCGCGATCATCGCGGGAAGAAATTTTGCGGCTGCCGCGCGTTTGTACCAGGACAGCGCTTCCTTCTCGTCCCGGTCGACGCCCAGCCCGTTCTCGTAGGCGTTCGCGAGCATGAATTGCGCTTTGTCATAGCCAATCTCCGCCGCGCGGTGCAGCCAGCGGTACGCCTCCGCCTGATCTTTCTCCACCCCGCGACCCTGGCCGTAGAGAACAACCAGTGCACTCATCGCGTCAAAGTTGCCCCGGTTCGCCAGCGCAAGATATCCGTCACGGGCTTTGCGATACCACTGGGCCGCGAGTTCTTCGGCCGCGTCCACGTCCGGATGCGTTCGGTACCACTCCGCCAGCACGTGCATGGCGGTGATGTTGTTGTAACGCGCCGCAAGGTTCAGCTCGTCCATCGCTTTTTGTTCGTCCGGCGGCGTGCCTACACCGGCGCGATACATCTGCCACAGGAGAAAATGGGCATCCGACTCGTGTAGGGTTGCCGCCTCTTCGATGTACGCGAGGCCTTTTTCAATGCTGCCTTCCGCGCCGGATTCTTCGGCAAGGGCTTTGCCGAGAAGCAGTAAGGCTCGCGGGTACTTCTTCTCCGCCGCCTTGCGCAACCATTTCATCCCTTCCGCGGACTGGTCCTCCAGTACCTGCGATTCGTAGTGCACGATATACAGATCCGTTGCAGCCTGTACGCTACCTTGCTCTGCTTCTTCCCGAAGAATGCGGACCGCCCGTTTGAACCATCTCCTTGCGGTGTCCAGGTCTGCGTCGAGGCCTCTGCCGAGAAGGTAGATCTGACCCAGTACCAGGCAGGCTCGGGCGTACCCCGCGTCGGCCGCTTTCAAGTACAGTGCATTCGCTGCTTTCTGATCCGGCTTGGTTCCCACTCCGAATTCAAGGAGTTTGCCGAGCTGGAAAATTGCGTCGGGATCGCCGCCATCGGCAGCTTTTTTCATCCACATCTGCGCTTGGGCGGGGTCCGGGGCTGTTCCCGTTCCGTCCCGAAAGCAGAACGCAATGCTTTTTGCGGCTCGCGGTTTGATAGCAACTTCCGGATTTTGATTCTCCGCGGCGATTCGCTCGAACCAGATCCGGGCTTTCTCGCTATTCGGAGTAACGCCCCGGCCGAATTCGTACGAATTGGCGACTTCGTAGCGCGCCGCGTTGTCCTTTTCCACGGCGCTTTCCATGTAGAGCCGAAACCCGATTCGAGGAGCATACGGAACGACAAGGCCCGACATGTAGAAGTCGGCCAGGCGGGTCCGGGCTTCGGTGCTTCCCGATTTCGCCGCGTCCACGATTTGCCTCACCGCCCGCCGAATGTCCCGGGGTGTGCCTTGCCCGAAAAACAACGCTTCCCCAACCGCGAGTTGAGCATCTGCGTCGCCTCCTTCCGCGGCAATCACAAGCTCTTCGTAACCGGAATCATCAATCGTTTCCGCATGAACACCGGCAGCGATCGCGAAACTTACGAGCCGAACCAATGTCCTTACCCCCACGTTCGGTCCGATCCCTGTAATGCGATAGTTCATATCTGTTACGACTGCAAGGTAGGCGAAATTACTCCAAATGCCCAACTTCATTCCGAATCAAAAATCAAAATTTAAAAACTTGTCCAATCAGGCGGCGTATCAATATCTCAAATCAGGCCTATTCTTTTGAACTTAGTTCTGTGTATGTTTGTCTAGAAGATCTTCACTGGGGATCCGGCAAAGTGCCGGCGTCGATAGCGAACAGAAGGGAAGGTGCATCCGTGAAAGGGGACTCACGAAAAGCGTGTTGGATGAGTCGGGCCCGGCGACTTGTCGTAAAGGTTAATTTCGGCTGGTGGCTCGACCTTTTTCTTCCGTGTTTGCTCGGGCTTTCCGTCGCGCTGTCGGTGGCAGTACTCATTCTTCGGAGGGGACAGCCGGTATCATTTCCCTGGATTCTGACCGCATTCGTAGCGGCACTCTCGGCGGGGGCACTTATCTGTTTTTTCGTAGCACGCCGGCGTTTCTACCGGGTTGCCGACGGATTGGTCCGATTGGAATCCGTGCATCGGCTCCACAATCGGCTGACCACGGCGGAAGCCGGCGTCGGCGAATGGCCGGAGCCGTTGGTTCGTTCCGGGGACGGGCTGGGCTGGCGCTGGCGCAGGTTTATTGTGCATCCCGTTGTGTCGGCAATCCTGCTTGCGTCGGCAATCCTCGTCCCCATTCGTCCGAATGACGCAGAGGCGGCCCGGCAGATGGAGGAGCCCCTGGCGTGGGAGGAAGTGGAGGAGTGGATTGAAACACTTGACGAAGAAGAGTTTATCGAACCGGACCGACTCGATTCGATTCGCGAGCAGGTGAAGGAATTGCGCCTGCAACCGATGGATGAGTGGTACAGCCACAGCAGCCTGGAAGCGTCCGACAGTCTGCGTCAGCAAACTGAGCAGGCGATCCGCGAGCTGGCGCGCGACATCACCGGAAATCCAGTGCTCCAGGAAGTGGACGGGAAACGGGAGTTCGTGTTTCAACCCGGCCCGATCTTTGGAAACCTGGTGCTGGCCGATGAGATCAACCGTACGGCGCGTACAGAGCATGGGTGGCGGGATCTTCGTGTACAACGGACTCAAAGCGGGCTGGAGCGAACTCCGCAGGGCGAACGTAGGGCAGCGGCACTTGATCCTTTTTTCGGACGCCGCGGATTCGGAACAGCCCGATGACTATAAGAACCTCGTTGCCAAAATGGTGAAAGAGGGTGCCTCGATCAGTGTGATCGGCCTGGGGACCGATCAGGATTCTGACGCCGGGTTTCTCAAGGATATTGCCGCACGCGGCAACGGCCGGATGTTTTTCAATAGCAATCCTGCCGACCTTCCCGCGTTGTTTGCGCAGGAGGCGGTGGCGGTGGCGCGGTCTGCATTCATTGAGGAACCGGTGACGGTCGAGGACGCGGGCGGCTGGCTGGAACTGGCCGCGCGCGGCCAATCGAGTGGATGCCGGAGGCGGATGGGTACAACCTGAGCTATCTCCGGCCCGAGGCGACGGCAGCCTGCGTTTCCGGGGACGAGTATCGTGGACCGCTGGTGGCGTTTTGGCAGCGGGGCCTGGGTCGTTCCGCGGCGGTTTCTTTTCCGCTGGGTGGAGAATTCTCCGAACGGATTCGCGCGTGGCCGTTGTACGGAGATTTTCTGCAAACGATGGCTCGATGGTTGATGGGAGACGATCTGCCCCCGGGCGCCGGCATCAAGACGCGGCTCGACGGAACACTCCTGACGCTTGAGCTGTTGTACGACGATCGGTGGGAAGAGCGGGTGGCGCGAAGTTCGCCGGCCATTGTTGTTCAGCAGGGGGAGGGCACCGCGGTTGAGGCTCACGTATGGGAGCGGCTTGAGCTGGGTCACTTCCGTTCCTCGATTTCCTTGGAACCTCTCCAGACTGTGCGGGGTGCCGTACAAATCGGAGAGTCGGTGATCCCGTTCGGCCCGATCACTGCGGGCCTCAATGCGGAATGGACTTTTGACCGTACGCGCATCGAAGAACTTCAGGAGGTGGCGCAGGGTAGTGGAGGCACGGAGCGTTTGGAACTCAGCACGATCTGGGAGGCGCCGCGCCGGACTGCGTTTCGAGACTTGCGTCCCTGGTTTTATATCGCGTTGTTGGTGCTCGTGCTTTTCGACGCACTGGTTACTCGAATGGGTTGGAGGCTGCCCGAATTACGATGGGCGCCGGTCCCGGCGGCACGGCGAGCGAAGGCAGGCCGTCCCGTGCGGCAGCAGACAAAGCAACCCGAACCCGAAGGAACCACAACACCCTCCGAGCCTGTCGTAACGCAGGCGGAAGAGAGCACGGAGGAGGACGCCGAGCAGCGAAAATCCAAGTTCCGGCGCGCAAAGCGTCGTTAACGGATTTCTTGAGATCGTCCCGTTTCCTTGGATTTTGCGTGATTTTCGCACGTTGCACATTGATGGGTGTTTCGGCCGCGGCGTAGTTCTGATGGCAAGGAGCAAGGCGTTTTCGAGGAACAAGTAACCGCAAATTGGGCCGTTATTTTGATTCTACACTACCGCGCGGCCTCTTTCCCCAGGGCGTTGGCGAGACGGCACCAGGTGGTTTGATCCACCGTTTCCGGGCGCCGGGAGGCATCCAGGCCCAGTGCATCCAGCACCTCGGCCAGGCGTTCGGTGGTCGCGGGAAGTGGACTGCCGGGCCCGGCAAGAATCCCGCCCAGTTGTTTCCGGCGATGGGCAAATGCGTGGCGAGCGAGTTTGCGGAAGCCGTCCGGGTTATCCGGCGTGACCTCCGGGGATCGAATTTCTTCGAACAAAACGATCGCCGACAACACGCGGGGGCGCGGCCAGAAGCAGGAGGGTGGTACTTTTTTCACGTTCCGGATCTTGTATCGCAGGCCGGTTAGTACGGAGAGAAGTCCATACGCTTTCGATCCGGGAGGGGAGCGAAGGCGGTCCGCGACTTCGCTTTGCACCATGACCAGCATTCGGGTAGGACGGTGATCGGACATGGCGAGATCCACGAGCAGGCGGCTTGCGATGACATAGGGCAGATTCGCGACGACAATCCATCTTGCTTCGGACAACAAACTTTCCAGATCGATGCGGGAAACGTCGTCTTCGATCAGCTGAAAGCCCGGCTGGTCGCGCAGAATTGACTGAAGGTAGCGGGCGAGGAGTACGTCTTTTTCCACCGCCACAACACGTTTGGCGCGTTCAACGAGCGGCACCGTCAATACTCCCGGGCCCGCGCCGATTTCCAGTACTGAGTCCTCGGCCGCGACATTCGCAGCATTCAGAATGATGTCACGAATATTCCCGTCGATCAGGAAATTCTGGCCCATAGACCGGCTGGGTTTGAAGCCCAACTCACGCAGCAACTCCCGGAGCTCGGAGGGACGTGTAGGATCCACGTTGAGGCTAGTTGATGCCCTGGTCTGCGAAGACCTTGATGAAGTATTTCTTCCGTAGGCGCGACATCCACTCCTCGCTCAATCGTTCCATCTCCCGGTTCCGCAATTCGCGTTCCAGTTCCTGCCTTGCTTCGGCGAAGGGGACGATCTTCTCGCTTTTTCGCTTTTCGATGAAGTAGAGATAAAACTTCGAACCAGCCTTAACGATTTCGCTCACCTCGCCGGTGGGCGTTTTCTTGATTGCTTCAGCGATTTCCGGCCGAAGCTCATCAGGATTACGCCAGCCCCAATCTCCGCCGCGCCGCGCTTTGCTTCCTTCGGAGAGATCCCGGGCAACCTCCGAGAATTCTGCCCCATCCTTCAGTCGAGAATGCGCCATCTCGATTTTCCCGACCTGTTCCTGCGTCTCCTCTTTGGTTGTTCCCCGCGCAATGGTGATCATCCAGAGTTTAACTTTAGACGGCGTAAAGTAGCGGTCGCGATGATCTTCGTAGAGGACTCGCGAATCGCCGTGAGAAAGAGCGAGATTGTTCAGGATATTATCACGCTGCATGAGCTGAATGATAAGCTGTTCCTTTACCTGTTCCTTCCATTCATCGAGTGTCGTGCGCTCCGCGGTGAGGACATGGAGAAGTTCCGTGCGATTTTGAAATCTGTCTCGGATCATTTCACCCATCCGGTCCTTCACGGCACGTTCAGGGAGGGTGGCGTCCTTCTCCGCAAACTCCTCAAGGATCAGCGCCCGGTCCACGAGATTGGTCAGGGTGCGATCATAGGCCGCGGAGATTCTCTTCATCAGTTCCTGTCCGTGAAAGGTTTTCCGAAGCTTTGCTTCAGTCGGGGCCAGGGCAATCAGGACATCGCTTACGAGAATGACGCGATCGTTCACCAATGCGGCGTACCCCTCCACAGGAATGACGCGGGGTGGCGCATCCATTGCGTCCTGGTTGGCGCTGACCGTGCCAGGAAGCAACAGCAGGGTGACACAGAGAGCCGCTTGGGCCTTATCGATCATCTTGCGCATGAGTTGACGAGCAAATATCTCAAATAGCCCCTCCCTGCGCAAGGGCAAGCCTCGGTAATCTCTCCAAGGGTCTGTTTTGTGGGAACTTCCTGAAAAATCAGGCGTAGGCGGAGATGGTCGGCCCGCCCGATTCCGAACTTTTCGTCCCCTTTCGAACGTTACGCCCGCGTGGTTTCTCCCGTTTCTGCCTCAATTTTCGCTTTGCGGCGTCGAATGCATCGTGAATGGCGCTGTAGAGATTCTCGTGGTTTCCGTTCTTTGAAGTGGTTGACGTCACCGCAATAGTCTGCCGGGGGACCGTAAGGACAATTTTTACCTGATACTTGTTGCCTTTCTGGTGGTGGTGATGGGGCTGATCTATCACTACCTCGCACTGCTGGAGACGGCTATGGAATTTTTGAAGGCGCTCGGTTTGCTCCTGGATGAATTGCTCGACGTTGGTAGTTCTTTCCGTGTTGTGGAATGTGATATTGACGGGGACGTTCATGGGGTCTCCTTCTGTTAGTGGATGGACCTGCCGCAGGACACAGCAAGCCGCAATGGTGTGAGTCCACGTGGCACAGGATTTACTCCGTATGAGCCTCTCATCGCTTGGCTAATTATACGCGATGGTTTATTTTTTGCCAGTTTTTTCTTGGCAAAAATCGTTTAAACGCGCAGTTCCGTTGTAGAAGGGAAATCCTTTTGGATTCCCGCGGGGCCGTTGAATCACGGTCCTGAAAAGAGAACACCCCAACCAGGAGGAATCGATGGCGGAACCCGAAATTGCAGACACAAGCCCGGCCTGTCAGGAAATGGAGCCCGGCACTTACTACTGGTGCGCCTGTGGCCGGTCATCGACGCAGCCGTTCTGCGACGGATCCCACAGAGATACGGAGTTCGTTCCCATGGAAATAACCGTTACGGAAGCTCAGACCATCGCCTGGTGCCGTTGCAAGCGCTCCGGCACCAAGCCGTTCTGTGACGGAACCCACAAGTCGCTTGCATGAGCCAGATCTCAGACGACCGGGT
>CAUZEO010000141.1:0-12738 GCA_963578625.1 Kiritimatiellia bacterium
AAATGCGGATGTCGATCTCCCGGCTGACGCACAGATCGAGGAAGAGGAACCAGTCCAGTATCCGAAGTCTGCGATGTAGTAAGGATTCGTTCGCCATCTCCTGCATGTGGGCGACTACCGATTCTGCGAGGGCCTTCAGGTTGTAGCCGCCCTCCAGGACCGACACGACTCAGCCTTCGTCGTAATGATCCGCCAAATCGCACACCAGGCGGGGATCTGTTCTACGGCCGAGACTCCGCGATTTTTCGCTCCAACTCCCTATGATAGTTCACATTCTCTTCACGGGAGGTAAAGACTTCCAGCAGGCTGGATTCGCCTGAAGTAACTGCTTCTTCGTACATGCGTCTCAGCTCTGCCATGGATGAGGGCGAAGCGTAGCCGAGGCCGAACATTTTCGCTGCGTATTCGAGGCGCAGGCCATGCGGGGTTCCGAAGTAGGTTTCGAATACGTCCGTGCTCGAAGCGACCGGGAGGAAGCTGAAAATGCCCCCCCCGTTGTTGTTCACTACCACTGTGGTGACGGGATGGGGGGCCTCCGCGGCGAATCTAAACCCGTTCAGATCGTGCAGGCACGACAAATCTCCAAGGAAGAGGGTGGCGGGAGCACCCAGGCCGGCGGAAAAACCAAAGCCCGATGAAATCAATCCGTCGATTCCGCTAACCCCACGATTAGCGGCGAACTCCGGTCGGTCATCCCGCGATGCCGCAAACATATCCACGTCTCTTACCGGCATGCTGTTTCCTAAAAAAAGACCGTGACCTTCGGGTAATCCCCTGGTCACCGCACGGGCCACCATGGGTTCCGTGATCGTTTCGCGAGTCTCTTCCGCATCGAAGCACACCTGAATACGACTCCAGGCCGAGTCTAACTCACTCGGAAAATCCGAGGATGTGGATTGAGGTGTGTGTGCCAGCAGGCGGACCAGAATCTCGTCGTGCG
Source organism: Kiritimatiellia bacterium (assembly GCA_963578625.1). Classification (GTDB taxonomy): domain Bacteria; phylum Verrucomicrobiota; class Kiritimatiellia; order SLOV01; family SLOV01; genus CAUZEO01. The sequence goes on from CAUZEO010000141.1 coordinate 941, forward strand.
CGCCCTCCAACCGATGTGTCACAACGTAGGCCGGATCTGTTCGCGCAGCGTGCGAGGTCACATGAATGTAAACCGCGGGTCGGTTCTCGGCAAAATGCCGAAGCGGCTCCCTCGAGACGAACCGGCCGCCAACATGCAGAACGGTGTCCACGTCTTGCACCAGCCCTGGTTTCACATGAAAAACACCGGCGCCCATCACCAGAGGATCCTTGATCGATCGAAGACCCGAAAGCGCATCGGCCACCAGCGGCCACTTCAGGCGTCGCGCCAGCTCCAACACCCTACCGCGCGCGGCGGGCGAATTGAGCTCTCCCGCAAGGATCAGCCCGCGGTTGGCCCTACCGAGGAGATTCGCAATTTTGCCCACGTCTTCGTCGCGTGGCGCCGACAACGGAAAGTTGCATCGCGTGTAAGGCGCCGCCGACCGAAACCAGGGAGAAACATTGCCGATCGCGGGGTCAGGCGGCGGCTGCGGATTTGCCGTCACCAACGGTTCCCGGAACATCAGGTTGAGGTGCACTGGGCCCGGTGACGGATGGAGGGACGCGTGGACGGCATGGTCAACCGTGCTTAAAAGATAGGACGGCTCGATTTCTTCGGTCGGGCACGGCAGATCCACCTCGGACCGAACATACGATCCGAATAGACCGGGCTGAACCATCGTCTGGTTTGCGTCGGTGGCGCGAAGCTCCGGCGGACGATCCGCGGAAAGAATAACCATGGGCAGCCGCGACTGACTCGATTCGATGACGGAAGGGAGAAGGTTGGCAGCCGCGGTGCCGGATGTAGTAACCACGGCCACCGGAAGGTCCGTCGCACGGGCATGGCCGACCGCGAAGAATCCGATACCCCGCTCATCCAGATGGACAACCGTTTGAGCGGAGGGGTGCCGCGCGATGGCGATGGTGAGGGGGCTGCACCGGGACCCGGACGCGAGGCAGAAAGTGCGCACATCATTGCGGATAAGTTCCTCAACGATCAACTCGGCCCAAAACCGGTTCAGGTTCGCCGTGTTCTCACTCATGAGCAGCGGAAAAGGTCGAGAAACGAGGCGATTTTCCCTTCAATTTCGTCCCACTCGTCGTCCGGGGACGAACCTTCCACGATCCCTGCGCCCGCGAAAAGGTGCACGCGATCCTTTTCGACCAGGGCGGAGCGAATTCCTGCCACAAACTGAGCGGCATCACGTTCCACCCATCCGACCGGGGCGGCGTAGTATCCGCGGTCAAAAGGTTCAAGCGCTTCGATTTCCTGGAGCGCGGCGTGACTCGGAGAGCCGCCAACCGCCGCGGTTGGATGCAGCGCGGTGAGAACCTGTCCGTCATGAATGCCGGTCTTGAGCATACCGCGAAAACGGGTAACCAAGTGCAGATTGTGGGCGAGTTTCAGGACCGATGGAACTTCGTCGGCGGCAAGGTCCTCAACGAAAGGGTGCAGCGAGGCTTCGATTCCATCGACGACAATCTGGTGTTCTCGTCGATCTTTGTCGCTGTGCAGCAATTCCTGGGCGAGCCGCTCGTCCTCATCGATGGTTGCGCCCCGTCGGCGAGTCCCGGCAATCGCCTCGGTCCGCAGGCGACGGCCGTCCCTGCGGTAGAGGCGCTCGGGAGAAGCTCCTATGAATGCGTGGTCTCGATCGGGCTGAAAACAAAAATGAAAAGCGTTGATGGTCTCCGACTTGAGAACGTTTAGAACCTGGGCGGCATTGACTGGGGTGTCGAACGTAAGCGTTGAATTCCTAGCCAGAACAATCTTCTTGAATCGGCCGTCCTTGATTCCTTGCAGGGTGCCGTTCACTGCCGATGTCCAATCCGTCTTGCCGGGTCTGTCCAATCGACGATTCAGTTCTGGAATGAGGATGGTCTCCGCGTTGTAATCCAGGGAAACGCACTCCAGTTCTTTCTCCACCACGTCGAGATCATCGTCCGACCTCATGTTGCAGGCGAAGGTCGTGACGCCCTCTCTGCTGACCACTTCGAAGCGGGGCAGGATAAAGCGGTATCCCTTGAATGTCTGCCACTCCGCGTCGCAGTGTGAAGACGGTGCAAACCGCATTCCCCCAAAGTACCGGATATCGGCATCGCAGAACTCCAACCGCTGGTGAACACGTTCCAGCGCCTTCCCGATTCCGTGCCCGGTTTCACCGGCAATCATGTCCGCCCGTCCGAGGCCGGCCAGCTGGAAATCACCGTCCCTATCGGACCAGTATCCTCTCGAACCGGCGGACTGCACGGACAGCCACTGCATGGCATTCAGCCGATCCACCATTACTTCCGCACGGAGAATGATCGGAGGATCGCTCTCGGATGCCACCAGTCGGCTGCGCAATCGCTCAATGATCTCCCGCCTGATCCGGGAAGGGTCGGTGATGTCGATGGATGAGAGTGCAGGGTTCATTAAATTACTGCGCAATTTATTCCAACATAGGGACTCGGGTCAAAGCAAAGTAGTCGCCCAGGAATGTCGAAGATCGAAAGTGGGTCATTGAATATTCGATATTGAGGATTCGATATTGGAAATTCGGGAACCCGTTTCTGCTCGTTTACTGCCGTTCTTCTTCTGAAGCCACAGCCTTTTCCCCTTGATAAATGGTGGCCACCCCGAAGGTCAGCGGCGTGGCGGAAACCTGGGCGAACCCGGCTTCCCGCATCAGTTCGCAGAATGCCTCTCCGTAGGGAAACGCTTCGATAGTCCGATTCAGGTAGCGATACGCCTCCGCGTCGCCGGAAATGATTCCTCCGATTCGGGGCAAAACCCTGCGCAGGTAGAACAAGTGCAGCGCCCGAATCAACCGGTTCCGCGGGAGCGAAAATTCGAGGATCAACGCCCGGCCGCCGGGCAGCAGTACCCGATGCATCTCCCGGAGCGCGGCCAAAACATCCGGAACGTTGCGAATTCCAAACGAGATGGTCGTCGCATCGAACTGCCCGGCATCCGCGGGAATATTCGTCGCGTCCCCGACTTGCAGGGAAATCATTTCCGAGAGACCGCGGTCCCCTACTTTCTTTCGCCCCACCTCTAGCATTCCCTCCGCGAGATCCATGCCGGTCCCCTTCCCCATACGGTCCGAAGCCGCTGACAGATGGAGAAGCTGGTCCGCGGTGCCGGTGGCCAGGTCAAGGACGTGCAGCGCCTCGCCGGCCGGCAGATGCCGGGCCATCCGTTTGCGCCACCGGACATCGATTCCGAATGAGACCAGGCGGTTTACGAGATCATAGCTTCCGCAGATGCGATTAAACATCCGCCAGCTTTCCTTCCGGGCCGGCTCCGTATCCGGCGACTTGTCTGAGATTGCCTGTTCCATTGTTTACATCGGAGAAATAGTCGCACAGGGGTACTCGGCATGAACAACAAAAAGAAAGACCTTCGTATTCCGTATCACGGGTATCCGACCCGTGAAGCGGAGCCAACAGCCGGAACCCAAGCATCGTGGCTATACGGGTATCCCGTGGTCTACGGAGCCCAACCGGTTTGTGGGGAAAATGTCCAATATCGAATGCCGAAGTGAAGAAAGACCCGACGACCGAATACTCAGAATCTCGAACCTCCCTGCGAGGCAATGCCATCCGTTAGGTTTTCAGGCTAAAGCCTTTACATGATCAATATCTACGGCATATTTGCCTAGTGGGCAATATGGGGCTCGAAAAAGGCAGAGAAAAGCACGTTGCCCGTGCGACGAGAAAGAGCGATAGTGGTAGGGGTCCATCGGCTACCATCTTCGCCGTGGTCCTCATGCCATCGCGACGAGCGACTGGCGGCACGATGTGGATTTGTCCAACCAGCGCTTCAGGAAGTAACGGTGGCGTCTTTTGCGTCAACATTGCGGTCAGGTGTTGCCTTGATAGACTCGCTGATGTGTCCGCCGAATCTCGCGAGGAAGAGAACTTCGGTCTAAAAGGCACAACCGAATGTTGAATGGTTGAAAATGATGGGAGATCAGGAAAGTCAATTACCGGGCCGACTGGGCGAACGTTGGTGGGATGCGATGCGGCGTGGGCTCTCGCGCCAAGGGTGGCTGCTGGTTGTTGATGCTTCCACCCAAGCCATGTTCGCGCTGTGTTCCGGAAGGCTGGAATCGGAGCACCTGATATCCACCAGCGGGCGGGGACTGGGAGAAGAGGAGGACTCCTATCGAACACCCCGCGGCATACATGAAGTCGCCGATCAGATTGGTGACAAGCAACCTCCGGGCGCCGTATTCAAAAGCCGCGTGCCGACCGGGTTCGTCCTCGGCGCCGACGAATGGAAAGCGAATTCCGAAGAAGACATGATTCTGACCCGAATTCTTCGGCTGCGGGGCATGGAACCCGGAATCAACAGGGGACCAGGAATCGATTCCTATGATCGAAACATCTACATTCACGGCACCAATCAGGAGCAACTCCTTGGCACTCCCGCTTCGCACGGGTGTATTCGCATGGCGAATCTGGAGATCGTCCGGCTATTCGATCAGATCCGCAATGAGCCGGCCTGGTGCATCGTGGATTAAAGAAAAATCGGATCCGTCTGATCAGTCGGATCCGAATGGCATCTGACGTAAGGCCTGATCATGATCAATTCATTTTCGAGAACGACGGGGACCGCCGTCTCCAGAGATGCGACAATATCCTGAAAAGCACGAAGATATGAATTTGGAGACGGCGGTCCCCGCCGTACTGAGAGAAGAGTGCAGTCTGATGCAGTGAACCATCCCGGGTAGATGCCTTCCTGACCGGCTACCGGAAGCCAGAAGAACGTTCCCCAGGCGACCGGCCCACGACTCTACCCGAAGTGCTCACGCGAAATACGCATCGTTGCGCTGATCGACAACCGGGGGGGGGGAATCAATGGCATCCTCCTCCACCTCAGCCTGTGGGAGCAGGGCATCCGTGCCCACTCCGGTACAGATCCTCCTGCCGAGACCACCATCGAGCCGTGGCTCCATGATCCCTTCCCCGATTACGACACCGAACCGGTCATGGCGTACCCGAACAGCGGAGCGTTCGCGGCGGGACCGGTCTGTCTCCTCTCGACTTCGAAAAGGCCAACGCGCGCTGTGGTGCCCGTAACTCCTAAAGGGGACGGCGAGTTGAACTGGGCCTCGGATGCCGCTGTAGCCAATTCAGAGTTGGCATTGGTCGAGATGGCGAACAAAGGCAACACGGCAGCTTTCACTATCGACGGACGCAGTTGCCGGGCCAAAGCCGATTCTGCCACGGATATGTTTTTTTCCTTCAATACCGACGAGTCGCGGTGAAATGAGGGCTGTGGCTACCTTGAGAAGTTCGCCCAGGGATGGGAGGCACCATCTGCGGTACCTAGTTCACCTACAGCTTCCACAATCGGACCGTAGGTGTCATCGGAGTCCAGTGAGTAGTTGGTTCCATTCCCCACGCAGGTGTTTTTCAGGATGAAGTTGCTCGTGGTGCTGGCGGTTAGAATCCCATGGGGCGATCCTTCTCCTGTGGGACCCCATACATTGTTCCCTTCAATCCGGTTACCATCTGCGTATGAGAGAAGGATTCCCCTATCAACGTTTCTGCTAACCGTGTTTTCTCGAATAGTGTTCCCACTGCACTGGCCTTCCTTGCCATAAATTTCTATGCCCCTGCCTAGATTCCCGGTGATGGTACAATCCGTAATCGTGTTCCCATTGCACTGGCCGTACTGGCCCACAGATAGACGCCTTGGGACTTATTGCCGGAAACCAAACACCGCTCGATACGGCTATTGTTTGCGTGCTCATAATAGAACCCGCTGATTGTTCCTCCCCTGATCACCACCTTGTCTATCACCGCATTGGTTGACCCAGCCACATGAATGCCATAGTCCCCGCCAAATAAATCTCCGGTGAGGGAGAAACCGATCTGGTCCACGTTGGCGCCGCTAAGACTCCATGACAATGCCGTCCGTCGTGGAACTCAGGTTGGAGCTTAGGTAATGCGGCCGAGCGGACGGCTAAACCACCACATCGCACTCCTGGCTCAAATCTCCGTCATCGACTTCTTGGTTGTGGAGGGTGTGTTCTTTAGAGTCAACACTCCCTGCAGGATGGCATCCGCCCCTTTCGGCATACACGTAATCGCTACACATTGGGTTGTACTCAGATTCAGGTTCTTCATTGCTTTCTTCCCGCGCTTAATTGCCATCGTTTGAACTGACCGTCTTAATTTCCCCACAAAACTTACGCGGTTTTGCTTGATGCCAAACATTAGTTTCAACCGGCATATCCTCCAGCTTCTTTACACTGGCTTCTTTGACCTCATTTTGGTAATATAATATCCAGCAAGAGCGCTTCGCTGAATTCGTCCTCCGCCAGCGTGTACCTGCGTCGCTCAAAATATAATGAGTACCCGTTCGAATAGGGCTTACTGGAAAACCATGAACAAGAATGGAGTAGCCATGAAGAAGAGGCCTCGACTGACGCCCTTTCTCGGCATCGTCTGCATGGTCCCCGGGATGGTGAAGGGCGCCGAACAGGTGAACCTGACCGTTATGGAATCCAGTGGTGGTGATCGAGCGGGTGAGCCTATTTCATCAGGGGTTCCGCTGCCCGACGGTTGGATTACCAGCACGGACAACATCCGCCTGATGAATGGTGAACAGGAACTTCCTGCACAGTTTAAAGTGCTTGCGCGGTGGGACGGCGAGACCTCCAACACAAACAAGTATATCAAGTGGGTTCTTCTGGACTTCCAGATCGACGTAGCTGCCGGTTCCAATTCCATTTTCACGCTGGAGTACGGCGCGAACGTTACGCACGGAAGTTACGGAAACGAACTGGTCAGCGACAACGGTTCCCATCACTCGGTGGACACCGGTGCCATGTCCTTTGACGTGGAGCACTCCGTATTCAAGCTGTTCAACAACGTCCAGGTCGGCGGAACCACCCTCGTGGCCGACTCGGCCGAAAACCGGGTTGTACTCATCGAGGACGAGACCGAGGCGGTCTACAGTTCCACCATGAGCGCACCAAGCACCATCGAGGTCGAGGAAAACGGACCGCTGAAGGCGGTCCTTCACGTGCGGGGCGACTGGCTGCACGACGGCTCGATATCCAACTGGATGCGTGACGCACAGGCCGAGTACACGGTCTACCACGCCGGTGGCTCGAACACGGTAACCCTCGACCAGAACGTTAATCCGGGGCAGTGGGTGTCGATCGGCACCTACACCTTCAATGCCGGCACGAACGGGTATGTGAAGCTGACGCGGGACGACGAGGACCCCAATCCCACCGTGGCCGATGGAATCAAGTTCGTGGAGGTTGGACCGCCGATGACGGAGTATACGCTCGACAACTTCGACGACACTACCCGCGGCGCGGACTTTGAAATAAGCGGATCGCCCGCGGATTTGCAGTGGTGGGAGTCGGTCGCCGTCGATGAATTCAACCAGGACAACCACAACTACTATCTCCAGGACGACAATGGCAGTTCGTACTGGACGCGCGAGGACGGGGCATGGGCGACATGGAGGCAGGATCTACTCGGCGCGGGCAATTATGAAGTCTTCGCCTGGTACAGCTCGCAGGCTGACCCCAGCAACGCACTGGGCCCGGAGGCCTACGCAAACAGCCGCCTGGTCCAGCCTTTCCCGTACGTGCACTACAACGCCCGCGTGACCGTCTACAAGGACAAGGACTACGCAAAAGTCACCTTCATCATGGAGAACGACGGGTGTGTGGGGTTTTATCCCGAGAACAAATTTGCGTCTCAACAGGAGGTCTTTATCACGGATCTGCGCCTCAACACCCAGTTGATTGACTTCGGCACCAATGCCACGGTTTATGGCGACGGCGCGTCCTATGCCGTGGGCGACCAGGACCTGGAGATCCAGACGCGAGGCATCTATCCGCCCCTCTTCAACAACAGCGACGACACCTTCCCGTACACCGTCGACGTCGGCGCCGCCACGGTGGAAACCGGCACCAAGCACGTCGGCTGGATGGAATTGTCCAACACCGGCGGCGACCGGCACGTGGCGGTCGGGGTCAAGCATTTCTGGCAGAAACATTCGATCGACCTTGAGTTCTCTTCCAACGATGTCCTCAGCGTGGCGATGTTCCCCGGCGGCTCGGGCTATCCGCTGCCGGATGACCGGCCGCACTTCGCGTTTGACGGCGGCCGCCACTACAGTCTCGAGATGATGTACCGCTTCAGTGTCGGCGCCCGTGACGCCGCGGCGACCGAAGCCGCGATCCGGGTACTCAACGACCCGCTGTTCGCCTTTGCCCCCTCGGGATACTACGACGACACGGACGCCTGGCCTAACCTGGCCGCCGAGCACGTTCCGATCAACGACGCCGGTATGCAGGCGGCCGTCAACGACTACGAGGACTTCGTCGACTCCATGGTCGACGAGACCGTGGGCGACGGCGGGACGCTCGACAATTACCGTGGCGACGGCGCGAAATGGTTCGGCTCGCTGAACTTCGGTGACATCCGCTGGGGCAAGAGCTACAGCTCCACGCACTACGACTGGACGCAGGCCATGTTCCTGCACATGATTCGAAAGGGCGACCCGCTTTTCTGGCGCATGGCCCAGGAGATGCTGCCCCACAAGCGCGATGTCGACCAGTACTGGGGCGACCGCTGGGACTCCGCCGGCAACGAACACCGCTGGAACAGCTATCTCAGCCGCTACGAAGCGGACAACCACAACATCTATGTCGAGAAAACCTCCTACGGCCACAACGCCCAGCCCAGGGCCAGCCACAACTGGAACGGCGGACTGGTCCTCGGTTACCTGCTCACCGGCGACATGGAGGCGCTCCGGGCGGCCGAAGAGCACCACAAGTACGCCCAGAACATGTTCGGAACGAACGCGACCCACAACCGGCTGACCGAGCAGCACTTCGGCGGCACCCAGGTTCGCGTGCAGGGCTGGACGATTACCGGCCTGCTGAACATCTACCGCGCGACCGGCAGGCAGGAATACCTGGACCTGGCATTGGCCATCGGCACCAACGACCTGCTGTACGGCGAAACCCTTGCCGGCAACCAGGGCGTTTACGAAGGCCCGCAGGCGGTCCCGCAACCGGGGTTCTTCGGATCAACAAACGAAATGGCGAACACCGTGTACATGTACGCCGCCGAGTCCCTGACGGATCTCTACATCGAGACCGGTGACACCGCCATCGGCGACTTCCTGGTTCGTATTGCGGATTTTGACATGGATCACAACTTCTACCACGGCGACTACGACTCCTCCGGCAACTACCACCCGCTGGTCAGCGACTACACCTACGACGGCGACAACTCCCGCAACCCCGATGTCACCAAGCGGGGCTGGTTCCACGCGCCCCTGATCGCCACGGCCTACCGGATCACGAGCGACCCGGACTACCTGATCTTCGCCCGTCAGCTGGCAAAAGACGCGACCCGCTACTGGAACTGGAAATCCAGCCAGGGCCCGCTGGGTGACGGCTACATCGACCCGGACACGATCTACCCCGTCTCCTTCAGTGCCGGCGGCGGTTCCACCATGGCCAAGGAAAAGGGCTGGCTGATGCGCTCGCTGCAGCCGTGGCTGGAAATCGAGGAGGAAAACACGGATCTCACCGGACCGGACACCGTCTCCGACCTCTCCGTCGACACGATCGGCGAGAACAGCATCGGGCTCACCTGGAGCGCACCGGGCGATAACGGCCCGGTTACCACGTACGACCTGCGCTACGCCAAGGTACCCATCCATGCCGGGAACTGGGATGCGGCCACCCGGGTCACCGGCGAGCCGGGTCCCTCGGCGTCCGGATCACCGGAGAGCATGAGCGTCGCCGACCTCGATGCGGGCACCACGTACTACTTCGGGCTCATCACCCTGGACCTCTGGTACAACGCGTCCGGATTGTCCAACCTGCTCCAGGTGGAAACCCTGCCCGAGGACGACCCGGTGCCCCCGGCCGCCATCGGCGACCTGGCCGTCGTTACCGAGACCGATATCTCCATCCAGCTGAGCTGGACGGCAACGGGCGATGACGGCACGACCGGCACCGCCTCCGTCTACGACATGCGCTACGCAACATCCCCGATCAACGATGACATCGCCTTCAGCAACGCCACGCAGGTCGCCGACGAACCCTTTCCCCAGGTTTCCGGTTCACCCGAGAGTCACGCCCTTGGCGGCCTTGCCCCGGAGACGACCTACTACGTCACGATCAAGGCCATCGACAACATGGGCAATGCCAGCGAGCTGTCCAACCTCGCCTCAACGACCACCCGGGCGACGCCTTATGGCACCTTCGAGGACTTCGAGACGCCCGGGGACGAGGATGCCTTTGCCCAACTGGTCAGCAATCCCGGCATCTCCCGTGTGGCGGGGCATGGCGGATGGGTGCTGCAGCTGTACAAGAACAACACAACCAGTTCCGTGAAATACAGCCCCAACGGCAGTGATTTCTTCATGGCCCAGGGCCGGCTCGCCGCCGACGTTCACCTGCAGTACCACAGCACCGTCGGCACGGCCCACTCGCTGATCCTGAAGGACTGGACCGACGCCCTCGGCAACTACGGCGGCTACGTCGTGACCCTCAAGCCATCCGGCGGCAATATCGACCTGTGGATCGGCGCCAGCAGGATTCCCGGTGCCGGCACGGCCAACTGGAATTTCTGGGGTCCGGGCGATGGTCACAGCGACGTCTACCAGGGGCTTGTAGCGACCTACTCGCAAATCCTGGATTCCACGACCCACGAGATCGGCTGGTTCAACGTGGAAGCGGTGATGTTCATCGTCAACGGCACCCAGGTGAAAATCAACGTGACCGTCATCGAGCCAAACCAGGCCACGCATATCTTCAGCTGGACGGACTCCGGCGGCGCCGCGGTCGTTGATGCGGGCCGTATCGGCCTGTCCGTCAGCGGGGTCTGGAGCATTCCCGGCCAGTTCGACAACTTCATCGCGCTGGATTTTGACGAGGGGTTCACGATCACCTCGATCTCGGCATCGGAGGGAGGGATGGTGACGATCCAGTGGAGCGACGTCGGCCTCAGCTACACCGTGGAAGAGACGGCCAATCTACTTTCTCCGGCGTGGTCTCCTGCCGCAGGCTCATGGCCAGTACATACGAATAAGTGGTCAGGCAACGCAGCAACAGGCAATCGGACAACTTTCCACAGAGTAGTCGGCCAAGACTGAAAATACGAATATGGCTTCACGAGGATTCTAGAGGCCCGGTTTTGCCATGTAGCGAAAACCTGTTGTAGGCCTCGTTAACGATGTAAGCCATACGGCCACTGGTCGTTTCCGGAAGGGCAAATTGTGGGTAGGGATACCAGGACTGGATATGACAGGCAAAGGCGCTTCCTCCAACCTGCTTGTAGTCTTCAAGGTAATCGAAAACCCCCTGCGGAAGGCGAGATCGTGCGGGTGGTGTCGCTGCTTAGTTGGGTCGTCCACAACTCAGCGAATGGCTCGTCAATAAGTGGTAGGGAGACGCTGAGCACGAATACGCTAGAGCCGGTCCCATCGATGTCGAAGCGACCCGCACGGTCTTGTCCGTCGCGCACAGTTCGTCCGTCTCGTCGATCAGGCGCAACGATTCACGGGCCGATCGGATCCGGGACGCAAATAACGGGCCATGAAATTTGGCTGCCGGCCGTTTGGAGTGATCCTTCCGTTTCGCTGTCAGATTCAACCCGGAAGCACCGCAAGACCACGAAGAAGACCGCGCGACTGTTACCTGTCGCCCTGTTCCTGACCTCGCGCCCCTGCGCCGCGCAGGGGCCGCTGACGCCTTCGGGCGCGCCGGAGCCCACGATGAAGACGCTCGGGCAGGTCGATCCTCGCACCCCGATATCGAGCCTGCCCTACACAATCGA
>CAUZEO010000142.1:0-12643 GCA_963578625.1 Kiritimatiellia bacterium
TCGGGTGACACCCTGTGCGTGGAGAACCATCCCGTCGTTCTGGAGAGCATCATGTTTCCCGAACCTGTCATCTCCATGGCCATCGAGCCCAGGACCCAGGCCGACCGCGACAAACTCACCCAGGCGCTCGCCGCCCTTGCCGAAGAAGATCCCACCTTTCAAGTTTCCACCAACGAAGAATCCGGCCAGACCATTATCAGTGGCATGGGGGAGCTACATCTCGAAATCCTCAAGGACCGGATGTTTCGTGAATTTAATGTGCAGGCGAATGCCGGCAAGCCGACGGTTGCCTACCGCGAATCCATCGCCGGAAATGGCGCGGGCGAGTCAACCTTTGACCGCGAAATCGGCGGCGCTACCCAGTTCGCCCGAATTGCCGTTTCCGTGGTCCCGCGCATGCGCGAAGAAGGGCACCTCGTTCAATGGAAGACCTCCCGGGACCAGGTGCCGGATGAATTTCACGGCGCAGTGGAACAAGGCGTTCAGGATGCGTTGATCACGGGGGTCCTCGGAAGCTATCCCATGGTTGACATAGGAGTCACGGTGACGGGCGGCGATTTTCGGCCGGAGGAATCCACCGAGATTGCGTTCCGGTCCGCCACGGTGATGGCAATGCGTGCGGCCCTGCAGAATGCGAACCCGGTGCTGCTGGAGCCGGTCATGCGGCTTGAGATTCTCACGCCGGAAGAATACATGGGCGACATCCTCGGCGACACCAACAGCCGGCGGGGGAAAATTCTGGATATACAGGCGAACGGGGGCGAGCAGATCATCCATGCGGAAGTCCCCCTGGAGCGGCTATTCGGGTATGCAACCGACGTTCGCTCTTTGAGCAAAGGCCGGGCGGTGTATTCGATGGAGCCGCACCTGTTCGAGATCGTACCCCCGGCACAGCAAGACAAGATTTTACACAGATAGAGAGAAAACGAGGAATTCATGAAGGAACAACGAATCAGAATACGACTAAAGGCCTTCGATCACCGGGTATTGGATCAGTCCGCAGGTGACATCGTCGAAACCGCGAAGCGCACGGGCGCGCGGGTCGCCGGACCGATTCCGCTACCAACGCGGATTGAGCGGATCACCGTCAACCGGGGACCGCACGTAGACAAAAAGTCGATGGAGCAATTCGAGATCCGCACGCACAAACGACTGCTCGACATTATTGAACCGACAGCGAAGACCGTGGACGAATTAAAGAAACTCAACCTACCCGCCGGGGTGGATATCACCATCAAGATCTGAGGAATCGATGAACGCATTGATTGGAACCAAGATAGGAATGACCCAGTTCTTCGACGACCAGGGGCGCATGATCCCGGTTACCGTGCTCGAAGTGGGACCGTGCCCCGTTGTGCAGAGAAAAACGGCCGCCACCGACGGATACGACGCGGTGCAGCTCGGGTATTCGGATCAGAAAACGAGCCGCATGACCAAGCCGCTCCTGGGCCACTTCAAACGAAGTGGGGCCGGCCCGAAGCGTCACCTCAAGGAAGTTCGGGTCGATGCAGGTTCGGAGGCAAAGGAAGGCGAGATCGTGGATGTCGGTCTTTTCAGTGAAGTGGAGTTCGTGGACGTCATCGGCGTGAGCAAGGGCCGGGGCTTTCAAGGTGTTGTTCGGCGCCACGGAATGGGTGGCGGCAGGGCAAGCCACGGCGGGCACAATCTTCGTGGTGGGGGATCGATTGGGATGTGCGAATATCCCGGGCGTGTTTTTAAGGGAATGAAAATGCCGGGCCAGATGGGCAACAAGCGCACCACGGTTCAAAATTTAAAAGTCATTGCCGTGCGAGGCGATGATAATGCCTTGTTGGTACGAGGCGCCGTGCCGGGACCCAACGGAGGCTTGGTTCTAATTCGGAAGTCACTCAAGAGACGAGGTTCAAAATCGTGAGCGAACTCCCCTTTTATACTGCGGCCGGCGAGAGAAGCGGCGAAGTCCCGGTGCCCGAAGGGCTTCTGGTGCAGGGCCGAAACCGTCAGACACTGCAATATGCGGTCGTGGCGTATCTTGCCAATCAGCGCGCCGGAACCGCGTCAACCAAGAGCAAGTCCGAGGTTGCGGGAAGCGGGGCCAAGCCACATAAGCAAAAAGGAACCGGACGCGCCCGTGCGGGGTACCGTGCGTCTCCGATATGGCGGGGTGGGGCGGTCGCCTTTGGCCCGAGACCGCGCAGTTTTCATAAGAAACTGACGCGGAAAGCGAATCGGCTGGCCGTCCGCCAGGCGTTTACCGATGCGACGATCTCGGGGACGATTCGCGTGTTGGAGTCCTGCACGGTTGACGAGCCGAAGACGAAAGGTTTTATCAAGATTCTGAAGGCGCTGGAGATCAGCGGGCACGTCCTGGTCGTGGTCGAGAATATGGATCGTAACCTGGCGCTGGCGTCGCGCAATATCAGCGGCGTGGAAGTGGTGACGGGCGCGAACGTGAATGCCTATCAACTCGCGCGGTATCCCCAGGTCATCGTGACGAAAGCCGCTTTGGGTCAGGTAGCCAGCCGTCTATGCGGCACATCGGAGGCATCGGAATGAGGGAGCCGCAGCAAATAATTCATGGAGCCGTCATCACCGAAAAAGGCACGAGGCAGACCGAGTTGCATAACCAGTATCTCTTTAAGGTAGACCGTCACGCGAACAAGATCGAAATCAAGTATGCGGTCGAATCGTTATTTAAAGTCACTGTGACCGAAGTAAATACCATGAATCGGCCCGGCAAGAAGCGCCGGGAGCGGACCATGCGGTTCGGGCGGACGGCGGGCTGGAAAAAAGCCGTTGTGACGGTCAAAGAAGGCGAAACGATCGAACTTTTGTAGGAAACATAAACCATGGCACTTCGAAAATATAAACCGACCACGCCGAGCCGTCGTTTCATGACGCTGAGTGCGTTCGACGAGGTAACGCGTACCCACCCGGAGAAATCGCTCACCCGGCCGCAGAAATCGAATGCGGGCCGTAACAACAAGGGCCGGATCACAGTACGGCACCGGGGAGGCGGGCATAAGCACCTCTACCGCGTCATCGATTTCAAGAGGGACAAGGCGGGAATTCCCGCCCGGGTTGCGGAGATCGAATACGATCCGAATCGGTCGGCGCGCATCGCACTGCTCCACTATGCGGATGGAGAGAAGCGCTACATTCTGGCGCCGTTGGGTCTCACCAAGGGCAGCACCGTGATGTCGGGACCGAATGCCGAGCCGGAACCGGGCAACGCGATGCCCATGGAGAACATTCCTTCCGGGCTGCCGGTGCACAATATCGAGATGACGCCTGGTCATGGGGGTCAACTGGTTCGAAGTGCGGGATTGTCTGCGCAGATCATGTCGCGGGAAGGCAAATATGCGCAAGTGAAGCTTCCTTCCGGCGAGGTGCGGTTGATCCAGGTGAAGTGTTACGCCACCATCGGGCAGGTCGGGAATGTGGAGCACGGGAAAATTTCATCAGGGAAGGCAGGGCGGGGTCGCTGGTTGGGTCGACGCCCGACGGTCCGAGGTGTTGCGATGAACCCGGTGGATCACCCGATGGGCGGCGGCGAAGGCCGGTCGTCCGGCGGTGGGCATCCGGTGTCCCCATGGGGGCAACTCGCCAAGGGAAAACGGACGCGAAAAAAGCGAAAATCGTCCAGCAAACTCATTCTACAGCGCAGGAAGAAATAGATTATGGCTCGATCCATCAAAAAAGGCCCGTATGTCGATCCAAAGCTGATGAAAAAGGTGGTCTTCATGGAAGAGACGGGGAAGAAAAACGTTATCAAAACGTGGTCCCGGCGCTCCATGATTACGCCGGATTTTGTCGGATACACATTTGCAGTTCACAATGGGAAGGCTTTCGTGTCGGTCTTCGTAACTGAAAATATGGTGGGGCACCGTCTTGGTGAGTTCTCGCCGACCCGCGGGTTTCGGCGGCACGGTGTGGCAACTGACAAGACGGTTTCGTTGAAGTAATCCCCGGGTCCCGGGCGGGAACGGAAATGGACGAATCTTCCACGCGGTCATCGTCGGAAGCGAGGGTGGTGTTTTTTGCCATCCTGGTGCTGGTGTTTGGAGTCAGCGGATTGTTCTACTGGCAGATTCAGATGGGAACGGCGGAGGTTGTATCAGTGGTGGCGCCGGAAACGGCCCCCGCGTTCGACGCCTCGGAAGTGCTGGGTCCGGTCGTCAAGCGGATCTCGGATGGCGACGGGGCGCGGGCGAAAATGAAGATGGAGATCGAGTCGCTGCGCGCGCAGATGGAGAAGGCGCAGAAGGATGCGATGGATTCCCAATCGCGTTCTCGGAAAGTACTGGATGATTTTGAATCGAACCTGGCAGGGTCAGGAACT
Organism: Kiritimatiellia bacterium; assembly: GCA_963578625.1. GTDB lineage: Bacteria > Verrucomicrobiota > Kiritimatiellia > SLOV01 > SLOV01 > CAUZEO01. Next base: position 4,322 of record CAUZEO010000142.1, read on the forward strand.
GGATTAAAGAGCGAAGTGGAAAGCCTGGTGCAGGCGAACGCATCAATGCAGGCGCAGATCAAGGAATTGCGCATTCGAAATGAATCGCTTGAGATGCAGATTGAAGAATTATACGACGCCGCGGAAGAAACTGTAGAACTCGCCGATGCCCTGGCTGATGACCAGGAATTTGTTACCGGGGTAGCGATTGATGAGGCGGAATTTGAGATTATGACCGTGCAGGGCGAACCGGAAATCCTGGCGGCGCCGATTGCGCGGGACCCTAACGAAATTGACGGCAAGGTGATGAGTGGCGTTCGGGTGGTGGATGCGGACGAAAAACTAAACTATGTCGTACTGGATGTGGGCAAAGAGGACGGAGTCCGGCCGCAAATGGTGTTTAAAGTGTTACATGGTGATCAGGTGACGGCCACCCTGCGGGTTAAGGATGTCAGGTCGGAACTGACCGGTACAGACGTGGAGGAATTGTCTGGTGATGGGAGTTTCCCGCAGACCGGCGATCGCGTTGTGCTGGGTTCCACGGCAAATTGAAGACGGTAGAGAGGAATTGCAGGATCATGGAAGTAAGCGCAAAAACGAAATATGTTCGCATATCGCCTGCGAAGGCGCGCGATTTGGCTACCGCGATTCGGGGCCTGCCCGTGTCCAGGGCCCTGGAAATCACCGAGTTGACCGCGAGGAAAGCAGCCGGCCTGATTGGGAAGACCCTGAAGTCCGCCATAGCGAATGCGGAAAACAATGAGGGTGTTTCGGTCGATGAGTTGTACGTCTCCCAGGCGGTGGTGGAAGAGGGGCCGAAGTTCAAGAAGTGGTTGCCCCGGGCCCGCGGAATGGCCAGCCCAATCAGAAAAAGACTAAGTCATATAAAGATTGTGTTGACTGATGAGAAGCCGAATGGCAAATAGGGGGCTTCCCATTTTTTCAGAAAGGAATCGATTTGGGCCAGAAAGTTAATCCAATCGGCATGCGCGTGACTGTCACAAAGCAGTGGCAGTCAAAGTGGTATGCCGAAAAAAATAGCGAAATTAGCGGTCTTCTTCACGAGGATCTGCAGATTCGCAACATTGTGAAGAACCGACTTCGCGACGCCGCGGTGCCGACTATCAACATTGAGCGATACGCAAACCGTGCCCGAGTGACCATTTCCACTGCGCGGCCGGGCATTGTCATTGGCCGGAAGGGGCAGGATATCGACCGGTTACGTGAAGATCTCACGAAATTGACCGGAAAAGAGATCTATATCGAGATCAAGGAAATCAAGGATCCCGATGTGAATGCCCAACTGGTTGCCGAGAGCATCGGGCTGCAGTTGACCCGTCGCGTTTCTTTCCGGCGGGCGCTGAAGCGCGCGGTGCAGCTTGCCATGGACATGGGTGCCGAAGGCATCAAGGTTCAGGCGTCGGGTCGCCTGGGTGGATCGGAGTTGGCGCGCCGCGAAGGATATAAGGAAGGGAAGATTCCTCTGCACACGTTGTCGGCCAATATTGAGTACGGATTCGCGGAAGCACGGACCACTGCCGGTATCATTGGTGTGAAGGTCTGGATTTGCAAGCCGCCGGAAGAGGAACCCCGAAAGGAGAAAAGCCATGCCTCTTATGCCTAAACGGGTGAAGTACCGCAAACAGCAGCGCGGTAACATGAGTGGCTTGGCGTATACCGGCAATCGGATCTCATTCGGATCCTTCGGGTTGCAGGCCCTCGACCGGGTGTGGATGTCGGCGGTTCAGATCGAGGCCTGTCGCATCGCGGTAAACCGATGCATGAAAAGGAAAGGCAAAGTGTGGATCCGGGTCTTTCCGGACAAACCGATTACGAAGAAGCCACTCGAAATGCGGATGGGTAAAGGAAAGGCTGCAACGGAAGGATGGGTTGCCGTCGTCAAGCCGGGTCGGGTCCTTTTCGAAGTGGATGGCGTGACCGAAACGATCGCAAAAGAGGCCCTTCGACTCGCGGCGACGAAACTGCCAATCAAAACGAGGTTCGTCACCAGGCGTCGCTGAGTGCGGGATTTATGAAAGCGAGCGAGATCAGAGAATTATCGGACGACGAGTTAGCGCATCAACTCGCCGAAACTCAGCAGGAAATGTTTAATCTGAGGATGCAGAAGTCGTTCGGGCAGATGGAAAACCCGGCGCAGCTTCGGATCGTGCGTCGAGACCTGGCCCGGATGAAAACCGTCATCCGCGAGAAAGAGACGGCGTCATCGTGAGCACCGTACAAGAACAGACCCGGAAACTCCGTCGCCAAAAAGAAGGCGAAGTTATTGGAACGAAAATGGATAAGACCATCATCGTTCGCGTGGATCGGCGGATCCGGCATAGGCTTTACAAAAAAGAACTGAAGCGTTCTAAAAAATACTACGCGCACGACGAGACCGAAAAAGCCTCGATGGGTGACTGGGTTCAGATCATGGAGACGAGACCCATGAGCAAGCTGAAACGCTGGCGCCTTGTCGAAGTTGTCAGATCCGGGAAAATGCAGTAGCAGGACCTTTATGATTTGTCAGGAAAGTAGCTTACTGGTTGCGGATAACACCGGCGCAAGGCGTGTGAAATGCATCCGCGTGCTTGGGCAGGGCAAACGCTTCGGCCGGGTCGGGGACATCATTCGAGTGACGGTGAAAGAGGCCCAGCCCGCCGGGATCGTGAAAAAGGGCGAAGTGCATCGCGCAGTCATCGTTAGAACCAAGAGCGGTGTTCGGCGTCCGGATGGTTCGCTGCTGCGGTTCGATCACAACGCCGTTGTTATTATCGACGACCAGCAGAATCCGCGGGGAACTCGCATTTTCGGACCCGTCGCGCGGGAACTGCGGGAGAAAAATTTCATGAAGCTCGTTTCACTTGCGCCGGAGATCCTGTAATGGCGAACCGGGAAAAACGGCACCGTGCAAATGTGCGGCAGGGAGACGTCGTGGAGGTTCTTTCCGGCGCTCACTCCAGTTCCCGCGGGAAAGTTATGCGGGTATATCCCCAGACGCAGCGCGCGGTGGTAGAAGGCGTGAATCTGGTGAAAAAGCACATTCGCAAGAGCCAGGATTATCCGCAGGGCGGAATCGTAGAAAAGGAAGCGCCGATCCACGTTTCGAATTTAAAAGTGGTGGAGCCGGCTTCCGGGTAGACGACGATGAGTAACATGCGCAAAAAATATGAGAGTGTCATCCTCCCGGCGCTGAAGGCAACGGGCGCGTACCCGAATCCTTTTCAGATGCCGAAGATCGAGAAAATCGTCGTCAACATCGGGGTAGGCACGAAGGTGGACCGGGATGGCTTGAACCAGGCCGTGGACGAAATTGCAAAAATTACGGGCCAGCGGCCGCTGATCACGAAGGCAAAGAATAGTATCTCTAATTTTCGGTTGCGTGAAGGCATGCCCATCGGGGCCAAGGTCACGTTGCGCGGCGTTCGGATGTACGAATTTCTCGACCGGTTGATCAATGTGGCGCTGCCGCGAATTCGCGATTTTCGCGGGACCTCTCCGAAGTCGTTCGATGGCCGGGGCAACTATTCCCTCGGAATTCACGAACACAATATTTTTCCGGAACTCGACCCGAATGAAATCAAGCGAAACCAGGGGATGGATGTCGCTATTGTAACCACAGCGAGAACCGACAGCGAGGCAACCGAACTCCTTCGCGGTTTCGGAATGCCGTTCGCTGTACCGGGTGACGGACAGTAAGTTCAGGCAGGAGATAGGCATGAGTTTTCAAGATCCCATCGCAGATATGCTCACGCGCGTGAGAAACGGGTGCAGCGCAGGGAAAGAGTCTGTGCAGATGCCGCACTCGAATCAAAAGCAAGCGCTCGCGGGCATTCTGAAGCAGCAAGGATACATTAAGAATTTCAATGCCGAGGTACAGGAAGGCAAGCGGGCTCTCCGCTTGTTTCTGAAATACAGCGCGGATGACGAGCCGATCATCCAGGGGTTGAAACGAGTCAGCAAACCGAGTTTGCGGCGATATGAAAAAGCAAAGGACCTGCCGCGCGTTTTGGGCGGGCTTGGCGTAGCGATCGTCAGTACCTCCGCGGGAATTTTGACGGACCGGGAAGCGCGCCGGCGGAATATTGGAGGAGAAGTGCTCTGCTACGTCTGGTAGCAGCCTGGCACGGAAAAGAATTATGTCTCGCATTGGAGTACAGCCAGTTTCGATTCCGGACGGCGTTACGGTGACGATTGGCCAGGGGTCCGTCACGGCGAAAGGACCGAAAGGGGAAAACGCTCTTTCCATTCCAGAGTCAATCTCCGTTGAACAGGGAGAGTCTGGAATCTGCGTCTCCCGCCTCGACGAAGAAAAAACCGTGCGCGCTTTGCACGGAACGATTCGAAGCTTGTTGGCGAACCTGGTGGAGGGAGTGAGCAAGGGATTTGAGCGGCACCTCCTCATTGAGGGGGTCGGCTACCGTGCCGCACTGCAGGGAAAGGAACTGGTGCTTAGCCTGGGATTTTCCCATCCGATTCATTACCAAATTCCCGATGGGATTGAAGTCAAGGTGGACGGACAGACCGCGGTAGGCGTCACCGGGATCGATAAACAGCAGGTGGGCTTGGTTGCGGCGCGGATTCGCGCTTTTTCGCCCGTGGAACCCTACAAAGGCAAAGGGGTCCGTTATCGCGACGAACAGGTTCGCCGCAAGGTCGGAAAGGCGGTTGCTTAGTCGTGAAGGTTCGAACAACAGCCGAAGCCCGAAAACGGCGTCATTTCCGCATTCGGCGTAAAGTTCGAGGCACCTCGGGACGGCCCAGGATCTGTGTGTATATGTCGAACAAACATTTATACGCCCAAGTCGTTGACGACGATTCGTCGCGCACGCTTGTGCAGGCCTCGACGCTGGAGAAGGATTTGCGGGGGAAGCCGAACAATCGCGAAACCGCCGTGGAAATCGGCAAGCGGTTGGGGGAGCGGGCATGTGCCCAGGGAATCCAGGAAGCGGTGTTCGATCGCAGTGGATTTGCATATGGACTGCGAATGAAAGCGGTGGCGGATGCGGCCCGTGAAACAGGATTGCAGTTTTAGTTGTAGAAGGAGTCGAACGTGGCAGTAGGAAACAGACGAGATCGCGACAAAAGATCGACGCCCTCGGAATTCGATGAGCGTGTGATTCATGTCAACCGCTGTTCCAAGGTGGTCAAGGGCGGCCGACGCTTCAGTTTCGGCGCTTTGGTCGTTGTGGGAAATCGCAAAGGGCGCGTCGGGTATGGGCTGGGCAAAGCGAATGAAGTTGCTGACGCCATCCGTAAAGGTTCCGAGATCGCACAGCGCGACATGATGATTGTGCCCTTGAATGAGCATACGATTCCCCATGAAGTAATCGGTAAGTATTCCGGGGCTCGCGTGCTGCTTCGTCCGGCTTCGGAAGGCACCGGTGTGATCGCCGGTGGTGGCGTACGGACGGTGCTTGAACTTTCAGGGGTGCGCGACGTTTTAGCGAAATCGCTAGGAAGCAGCAACCAAATCAATGTCGTCAAAGCAGTCGCGCATGCCATCGGCCAGCTTCGATCGCGAGATGAAATTAACGCCGCACGCTGGGGGAAGAGCGCAGCGCTATGAGTTTGCACACGATAGAAACATCGCCTGGATCTCGCCAGCGCAAGTCCCGCGTGGGACGTGGGCGTGGATCAGGAATGGGAAAGACCTGCGGCAAAGGAACCAAGGGCCAAATGAGCCGTGCCGGTCACAAGCACAAGCTTGGATTCGAGGGCGGTCAGATTCCTCTCCTGCGAAGGCTTCCGAAACGAGGCTTTAAGAATCCAACGCGTGTATCGTACACACCGGTTAATCTGACAAACCTTGCCGCTTTCGACGATGGATCGAAGGTGGGGATGGAAGAATTGATAGGCAAGGGTCTTTGCCGTGGCCACGGCGTGCGCGTAAAGGTGCTGGCAAGGGGCGGTAAGTTGGACCGCAAATTGCATGTGAAGGCCCATGCCTTCAGCGCGTCTGCCAAGCTGGCGATCGAAGCGGCCGGCGGCTCTTGTGAAGTCATTACCTGACCGGACCGGAGTTCCCTGCTACAATGCTTTCTGCCTTTTCGAATAGCCTGAAAATACCCGAGCTTAGGCAGCGAATCGGTTTTACGCTCGCCATGGTCTTTGTCTGCCGGATTGTTGCCGCGGTACCGACACCCGGGGTGGACGCGGTGGCCCTTAAGGAAGCTATTGATGCCGCTGCGCAATCGGCCCAGGGCGGCTTTCTAAGCCTCGCCAACCTTTTCAGTGGAGGCGCGCTGGAGCGGTGCGCCGTCGGCGCACTGGGTATTATGCCCTACATCTCGGCGTCGATTATCCTCCAGCTCATGACCGCCGTAGTTCCGACTTTGGAACGACTTTCGCGTGAAGGCGATACCGGACGGGAAAAGATTACTCAGTACACCCGCTACCTGACGTTGGTGCTTTGCGTTGTGCAGGGGTATGCCTGGGCCGTCACGCTGGAAAATCCCCAGGCGCTGTTCGGTATCGATGCGACCTTGGTGGCGAATCCAGGGATGCCGTTTCGGCTCCTTACCATCGTGGTCATGGGTACTGCCACAATGCTGCTGATGTGGCTCGGCGAGCAAATCACGGAGCGGGGAATCGGAAACGGGATCTCGTTGATCATTACCATCGGTATCATTTCCGGCATGCCCGGAGCCGTGCACTCCGCCGTGCTCATGTTCAACCCCAGCGAGGGACCTGCGCAATTCAGCGTATTCCATCTCGTCGGCCTGCTGCTCATGCTGTTTCTGGTGGTGGCGGGGACGATCGCGGTTACCCAGGCCCAACGGAAAATTCCGGTCCATTACGCCAAGCGCGTGGTGGGAAGAAAGGTCTACGGGGGACAAAGCACGTACATGCCCTTGCGCGTAAATTATTCCGGCGTGATGCCGATTATTTTCGCGCAGGCCATCCTGATGTTTCCGGCAAGAATTTTTGGAATGATGCCGTTCGAGATCGCAAAGCGAATCGGCGCTGCCATCGATTTCGGAACGATGTGGTATAATATCCTGTACGCATCGTTGATCTTTTTCTTTTCCTATTTCTGGGTTGCGACCCAGTTCAACCCGATTCAGATCGCAGATGATCTCAAAAAATACGGTGGATATCTGCCGGGAATTCGCCCCGGTCGTCCCACGGCCGAGTTTCTGGATCGAACTATGACGAGGATTACTTTCGCCGGGGCCCTGTTCCTTACCGTAATCGCCACGATCCCAAATCTAATGTACCAGCAGTTTAGTATCCCGTTCCTTGTGGCCCAGTTTTTCGGGGGCACCAGCCTGTTGATTATCGTCGGCGTAGTGCTGGATACCATGCGGCAGATCGAATCGCATCTCCTCATGCGTAACTACGACGGGTTCTTGAAAAAAGGAAAACTGCGCGGCCGGCGCTGATACGCATGAAGGCGCTCGTTCTTCTGGGCCCTCCCGGTTCGGGGAAGGGGACTGCTGCTAAAGAATTAAGTGGGCGGTTGGGCTTTCGGCACGTCTCCACGGGTGATCTTTTCCGGGAGGCGCTCAGCGAAAATACCGACGCGGGAAAAGCCATCCGGCCCTACATGGAAAAAGGCCTCCTCGTTCCAGACAGCCTGGTTCTAGACGTCATCCGTGACTTGGTCGTGAATCTTCCGGATTCGACCAGGATCCTCATGGACGGCTTTCCTCGGACTCTTCCGCAGGCACGAGACTTTGATCATGTCCTCTCCGAGGGAGGATCGGGAGTTTCTCATGTTTTCCTGCTCGATGTGGAGCGGATCATGTTGGAGAAACGGCTTATGGGACGACTCATCTGCAGTTCGTGCGGCGCGATCTTTCATAGGGAATCAAAGCCCCCCGCAGTGAGCGGCCGGTGCGATGAGTGCGGATCCTCCCTGGAGCAACGTTCCGATGATACGATTGAGACGATTCGAAAGCGGCAGAATGTGTACGAAGAGCTCACCATGCCGGTCATTGATTTCTACGGGGAAAAGGGACTCCTGCGGCGAATAAACGGCCATCGACCTCAGGGTGAAGTTCTGAACTCGTTGCTCGAAGTGCTTGGTGAGAACGGCGAAAATTGTACCTGACAACCCCGTGACGAGTCCCCGACGTGCAGGCAAAACATCGATGATCAAAATTAAGTCACCCGAGGAAATCGACGATATGCGGGAGAGTTGCCAGATCGCGGCCCTGATCCTGGACGAGGCGGCCAACATGTGCGCTCCCGGAGTAACCACGTCTGACCTGAATGACTTTGCCCAGACCCGGATGGAGGAGTTCGGGGCGGAAAGCGCCTTTATCAATTACCGCGGATATCCCGCCCATATTTGCACCTCGGTGAACGACGAAGTTGTTCATGGCATTCCTACGAATCGCC
>CAUZEO010000143.1:0-12492 GCA_963578625.1 Kiritimatiellia bacterium
TGAAGCAGACCGTCGATCCCGTTTACGAGAGCCTGCGGTACGTGGGTCGCAGGTTTCATCCGCGTTCCCGTCGTTATCGCAGATTTGTGGAACTGTCTCCTCTAGTGGATGTGGCGTTGCTCCTTTTCCTATTCTTTTTTATTCGTTCCTCTTTCGTGTTACAGCCCGGATTGCATGTAGAGTTGCCTGGAAGGGCATTCACTTCGGGAGCGGAGTATGGAAACATGGTTGTTACCGTTACCCGCGAAGATCTACTTCTATTGAACGACGAGTTGACAACCCTGCTGGAATTGGGCCGCCGGCTGAAGGAAGCGGCAGAAGAATTTCCTGATGAACCCCTGTTGATCCAGGCGGACGGAGAAGTGCCTCATGGCACCTTGGTCGAGATCTACGACATTGCAGAAGCCGCGGGTATTCACAATACCGTGCTTGGCCACGGCATCCACCGTTCCTCGTTGAGTGAGACCCCATGACAGCTCCGAATGTACAGGAAAGCGGAAAAAAGGAGGGTTCGACCGCGAGGAAGCGCCGTCGCGCCGGTTCCGTGACCGACTATGCGCTCTCCGCGGCCATGGTCCTGGCCCTGGCCGGCTTCTGGTCGGTGTGGCTCAGCCCGTCAAACGTGGAAGGGAAAGTCGACTCGGATTCCGGTCTTCGCGTTCGGTATCTCTCACCGGCGGAACGGATCACGTGGCGCGAGACCAGGCGGTGGCCTACAATCCTCATGTCCGTGCCGACGGGGGAGGGGTTCAGCGGGGATGTGCTCGTCGACCGTATTTCCCTGGAACCGAAGCTGGACGATCCGGTGATAGAGATCCTGTACCTCGAACGAAAATCCAGTGGTGAAGACCTGGCGACGCCCGATGCCGGTTCGCCGATGTCCCGGGATGTTTTTCCGGCTGAGGCACGAGGTTCCCGGTACATGCCGATGCCGCCTCCCAGGTCGACTCTTCCCGCCACCGTTCGCCCTGAATTCGAGATCGTCTTTTCTCAAGGATTGGACAAGAGCGATTTCCTTCGAACACCGCTCCCGGAATCACTGGTTCGCGGGGACGCCGGTTGGTGGCTGGCAAGATTTTGGGTTGAGTTGGGAGCCGAAGGAGAAGTTCACCTGGCCCTATTGGAAGAGGGCACGGGGCAACCGGATCTGGATCGGGCCCTGGTCCGAACCATCCATCGGTGGCGGGGAAGAGGCACGGGGCAGGGCATCCGCGGTGAAGTCCGGATCGGATCTGTCGGCCGGGAGCCGATCCCGGGGGACGACGAGTAGAAATGTTCAGCACATCCATTTCGAATCTAATTTTCATTCCGCTGCTGTTCACCCTTTTTATTCTGTTTGTCTGTTCTGTATACTACTCCGTAGTTGAGTTCGCTCGAGGGGTCGGGGAGAGGCGTACCCGGATTTATCGGTGCCAGGTGTGCGAACACGTCTATGTCGACGACAGGGATCTTCCGCTGGCCCGGTGCCGACGATGCGGTTGCCTGAACGATGCGGTGAGAAGATAGAAGACCGAGGTGATAAGTCAATTGAAGTCTGCAATGCCCATTCTCAACGGAGTGACCGGCAGGAATGCGAAAGTAATTGACGCATTCTTTGCCCGCCCGGCGTTTTCGGAACATGCGGAATCAGTCGCCCGAAAGGTTTTGCGCGATATTTCCGCCCATGGTGACGCCGCGGTCGCGCGATATGCGAAGCGGTTTGATGGTGTTCGCCTTGCGCCCGCGCGGTTCAAAGTAACGACGGAGGAAATCGAGGCCGCGAGCCGCGAAGTGGACGCGGCATTCCGCCGTGCGGCCCGGGAATCGGACCGGCGGGTGTCCCGGTTCAGCCGCGAAGGGAAGCGGAGAGACTGGAGCATCCGATCCCCGGGAGGCGGCACGCTGGGCGAACGATTCACTCCCATTCGGCGCGTCGGAGTGTACATCCCCGGCGGGAAAGCGCCCCTGGTATCCACCGCGATTATGACCGTCACCCTCGCCCGGGTCGCCGGGGTTCCGGAAATAGCAGCCTGCACGCCAAGCGATTCGACCGGACGGGTCAACCCCCAGATTCTGTATGCCCTCAACCTCGCCGGCGCGACAGAAATTTTCCGGATCGGCGGCATCCAGGCGATCGGCGCCATGGCGTACGGAACCGGCTCTATTCGCAAAGTGTTGAAAATTGTCGGACCCGGCAATGCCTATGTGACCGCGGCTAAACGTCAACTGTACGGCCTTGTCGATCTGGACCTGGTGGCCGGCCCCAGCGAAATCGCAGTGCTTGCGGACAGTTCGGCTAATCCTCGCCACATCGCCCTCGACCTTCTGTCCCAGTTGGAACATGGAACCGGGGACGAGAAGGCGCTCTTGATCACGACGTCGCGACGCGTGGCGGAACGCGCTGCCGACTGCCTGTACCGTGAATGCGAATCGCTTACGCGCGGCATCTGGTTGCGCAGCGTGCTTGGTGAGAATCTGTTGATGATTTGTGTTCGGACCGCGGATGATGCGCTCGCGCTCAGCAACCGGTTTGCGCCCGAGCACCTGGAACTTATCGTGCGCAATCCCAGGGCCTGGTTACGGGGAGTGGAAAATGCGGGCGCCGTATTCCTGGGAGCCAACACGCCCGAATCGGCGGGAGATTTCGTGGCTGGACCCAGTCACGTGCTGCCGACCGGTGGTACGGCGGCCGTTTTTTCAGGTCTCAGCGTTGAATCGTTCCGCAAGAAGACCAGTGTAATCGGCTTGACCCGGCGCGATTTGAAAGATGTTCTTCCCGTTATCGAAGCTTTCGGTCGCGTTGAAGACCTGGACGCGCATGCAAGGTCGGCCCGCGCACGATTCGAGAAATAGATGAAAAACCCCATCAGAAAATCGGTGCAGGCATTGCAGCCCTATGTTCCGGGGGAGCAACCGACGGATCCCGGGATTCTCAAGTTGAATACCAATGAGAATCCGTATCCCCCTTCCAGCCTGGCGCAGAGTGCGCTGTTCGAATTTTCGGTCGAACTGCTTCGGAAGTATCCCGACCCGATTTGCCGTGAGCTGCGTGATGCCATTAGCAGGATCCACAAGTGTGCCCCCGAGCAGGTATTCGTGGGAAACGGTTCCGATGAAATTCTTCTTCTTTGTCTCCGGGCGTTCGTAGAGCGTGATGCTGCGATCGGATATTTTGAACCTTCCTATTCTCTCTATCCCGTGCTCGCCGCGATCGAGAATGTGAGATCTCTCGCGACACCCTTGGGTCCGGATTTCGAGTGGGTGGATCCGCCACTCGTAGGTACCTCCCTATTCTTCATTACCAATCCGAACGCACCTACCGGCATGTTGTATCCAAAGCGTAAGATTGCGCTTTTTTGCGGATCCTATGAGGGCGTCGTCGTGGTGGATGAGGCGTACTCCGACTTTGCCAGGGAGAATTGCCTGGATGTGGCCCGCAACCTCCAAAACGTAATTGTCACCCGGTCCCTTTCAAAGTCTTACAGCCTGGCCGGACTGCGGCTTGGATATGCGATTGGTCCGCCGGAGTTGATCTCCGCGCTGTCCAAGATCAAAGATTCCTATAACGTCGATGCCGTGGCACAACGAGTGGGCCTTGCGGCGTTGCAAGACCAGGAATATTTTCGCGAAGTCGTCACAAAGACCTGTGCGACGCGCGAGCGCGTCGCACAGGCGCTTCGGGAGCGTTCCTACCAGGTGTCGCCATCGGAGGCGAATTTCCTCTGGATCCGTCCGACGCATCTAAAAGCAGAGGAACTGTTCAGGTACCTGCGCGAGCTCAAAGTCCTGGTTCGTTATTTCCCCGGGGAATTCACCGGAGAATATCTGCGCGTGTCGATCGGTACGGATGATGAGATGGATAAATTTCTCGCGCACCTGCCCTAGCCCCAGACCTCATGCTTTTTCTGCCGCAACCTCCACTCTCTCGCGACAAACAGTGTGAGCTATGCGGGCTAGTCACCTGTCTTTAAACTCGGAAATCACCGCCTGCAGCGTAGCCTTGGCGTCGCCGAACAGCATGCGCGTGTTGGGTGAAAAAAACAGTGCGTTCTGGATGCCCGCGAATCCGGGGTTGAGGCTCCGTTTGAGTACGATGCAGGTTTTCGCGTGGTCTACGTTGATGATTGGCATTCCGTAGATGGGGCTGGCTTCATCGGTGCGGGCGGCCGGATTTACAACATCGTTGGCCCCGATGACGATGGCTACGTCGATCGTGTTCATCACCGGATTTACATCTTCCGGTTCGGAGAGTAATTCGTAAGGGACATTGGCTTCAGCCAGAAGCACATTCATATGTCCCGGCATGCGGCCGGCGACCGGGTGGATTCCGTAGTTCACCTCCGCGCCGTTTCCTTCGAGGATCTGGCCCAGTTCTTCGGCGGCGTGTTGTGCCTGTGCAACCGCCATGCCGTAGCCCGGTACGAAGAGGACGGAGCGGGCGGCCTCAAGGATGTAATAGGTGTCCTCCGCGGATACGGGTCTGGCTTCCCCTTCGACCTGCTCGCCGCCTCCGGATGCCACCGCTGATCCGAAACCGGAAAACAGAACGTTGGTTAGGGATCGATTCATCGCCTTGCACATGATGCTGGTAAGAATCAGGCCGCTGGCGCCAACAAGGGCGCCCGCCACGATCAGCACATTGTTTTGGATAATGAATCCCGCGGCGCAAGCGGCGAGGCCCGAGTAGCTGTTTAACAGTGCAATGACCACGGGCATGTCGGCTCCGCCGATCGGAATCACGACGGCGACTCCCAGGACCAGTGACAGCCCGACCAGCACCAGAAGGAGGACTGAGGCATTGCCGGCCTGGATCGCGAAGGCGATGGCCAGGGCCAGCGCCGCAAACAGCAGCGCGAGGTTTACCCAGTTTTGCCCGGTGAACAGGATCGGTTTGCCGGTGATTCTTTCCGCCAGTTTTCCATAAGCAACCAGGCTGCCGGTAAACGTAATCCCGCCGATGAGAACTGCCAGGGCGGTGGGAAGCGCTATCGCGATTCCCATCTCCGTCCCCTCCTTGTTGTAATACTCGGCGAGACCGACCAGTAGGCTGGCGACACCGCCGGAACCATTGAACAAGGCCACCATCTCGGGCATGCCGGTCATTTTCACCGTTCGGGCAGCCAGTGTGCCGATCACCCCGCCGACCGCGATTCCAACGACGATCCAGTGGTAGCTCATGCCGGACGAAAGGAGGGTTGCTACCACCGCGAGCAGCATGCCCATCGACGAAAGAAAATTTCCCCGCCGGGCCGTATCCGCCGAACCCAGCATTTTCAGACCGATAATGAAGAGGATTGACGCTACGATGTAGCTAAAATTGGTAAAATTGGTCTGAAGATATTCCGGGACATTCACCGGTCGGTTTTCTCCTTCCGCTTGAACATCCCGAGCATACGGTCCGTTACCAGGTATCCGCCCACAACGTTAATCGCGGCGGCCACGAGCGCGGCCGTTCCGAGGATTGTCCCCAGGGAACCTTCCGAACTACCGGCGGCGATAATCGCGCCCACGATCGTAATGCCGGAGATTGCGTTCGATCCGGACATCAGAGGGGTGTGTAACTGGGACGGAACTTTCGAAATGAGTTCCAGCCCCAGGAAGATTGAGAGTACGAAAATAAGAAGCAGCAGAACCATGGGTTGAACTCCGGTCAGGTTTTCGATTTCTCTACGGCGTTTCGAATCATTTCGTGCACGATGGCGCCCTGGTGGGTAACTAGGCACCCCTGGATCAGAATATCCTCCAGGTCGAGATGGAATGACTTCTGTTCGTCATGCCAGAAATGGCTTACAAAATTTACGAGATTACTCCCGTACACCTGGCTGGCGTCGACGGCGGCCCTGCCTTCCAGGGTACCCAGTCCGATAATCCGCACCCCGTGCCGGATCACTTCCTCGTCAAGTACCGATCCCTCGACGTTTCCGCCGGATTCGGCAGCCAGGTCTACGACTACGCTTCCTCGTTTCATGCCCTGCAGCATTTCATCGCTGATTATTCGCGGCGCCGGCCGGCCGAAAAGTTTAGCGGTGGTGATTACCACATCGGACGACGCGCAATGCCTCGCCATGGCATCGCGTTGTTTGGCCAGTTGCTCATCCGTCAGTGCCTTGGCATACCCGTCCTTGGTTTGTCCCGTTTCGCCCAGGTCCACTTTGACGAATCGCGCCCCGAGGCTCTTGACCTGTTCCTCGACGACGGGACGCGTATCGAAGGCTTCCACCACCGCTCCCAGGCGTTTTGCGGTGGCGATCGCCTGGAGCCCCGCAACCCCCGCGCCGATAACAAAAACGCGTGCCGGTGCGATGGTGCCTGCCGGCGTAGACATCATGGGGAAGATCTTCAGCAGTCGCTCTGCCGCCACAATCACCGCTTCATATCCGGCTAGATTCGCCTGGGAGCTCAGGGCATCCATTTTCTGGGCCAGCGTGGTACGCGGAATCAGTTCCATGCTGATGGCGCTGATGCCGGCCTTTGCCAAAAGCACGACCAGTTCGGTGTTTTGAAACGGATCCAGATGACCGATATGGAGGCATCCGGACTTCATGGCGCCCACCTCCTGCCGGGGGGGCGGATTCAGGCGCAGTACCATGTCCGCCGCGCCAAGAGCGCCGATTCGGTCGTCGACTATGGTTGCGCCTTTTTCTTCGTACGCAGCGTTTTCAAGGTACACGGATTCCCCTAGCCCGCTCTCGATATGCACGACGGCTCCTGCAGAGACGAGCTTCTCCACATGGGCCGGCAGCGCTGCGACGCGCAATTCAGATGGCTCCGTTTCACTCGGTACGAAAATCTGCATCCATGGTTCCTCACCCGGTTTCGGCAAAACCCTGATCAGAGCATAATTCCTCGAAGTGGGGAAATAGAATCCCAAGGCAAAGTAGTCATCACGTTCCCGACGCGCTCGCAGCAGAAAAACAAGTGCGAATTTAGCAGCAACTTCCCGTCTTGCTGCCGGGGAGGGTCAAATTGTAGTCCCGGCCCTTTGATTCTCTCGGGTGTCGTAGATGGGCGCCGTTTTCCCGGAATTCCGGTGCCGATTCCTGCTCTACGGTCCGGCTTGGGGGGATGCCGGTGACGGATTCCCGATACGGTCCGTTCGGTTCGGTGAGGCGGTGGTAGGTCGCACTTCCGATTGCTGTCCGCTCCCCCCGCCGAAGGATGGTGCCCCGCTCGTCCCTGACTTCCATCCAGGGCCCGTGATAAATGACCGCCTGGTTCAACTCCAGGTCAGGTTTCGAATCGGGCTTGAAGGCCTGGAGGGTTACCGACCGAAATTCGACGCCGTCAATTACGTGCCAGGGGTCTGCTTTACGCTCCAGGATGCTGATGCCGTAGAATCCGGTTTCCTGAAACATTCCGGGAAAACGATCTTCTCGAAATGCGCCGGAAATGCAACCGCTCCACAGTTCCGGGTCTGCAAGAATTCTGTCCGTCGGATCCTCGTCGCACACAATATCAGAAATGACGGCACGCCCACCCGGTCGCAACACCCGGAATATTTCGGCGAACAGGCTGCCTTTTTCTTCCGTCCTTACCAGGTTCAACACGCAGTTAGATACGATCACGTCAACGCTGTTGTCGGCGATTAACGGTTCTTCCCGGCGCAGGCGCGCACACTCGGCTTCGAAAGCATGCAGGTCCACTACCGTGTGCACGGGATGCCGGTCGAGCCAGGTCTGAACTTTGTTCAAGTTCAACCCGAGATCCTGAATCATTCCTTTTTTGAACTCTACGTTTCGATATCCGATTTTATCCGAAATCTCATCCTGGTACTTGTGCGCAAGCGCCAGCATCTTGTCGTTGAAATCCACTCCGATGACTCGGCCGCTCTTGCCGACTTTCTGGGACAGGATATAGCAGATTTTCCCGGCTCCGGATCCCAGGTCCAGCACCGTTTCACAGCAACGGACATGTTGGGAGGGGTCCCCGCAGCCGTAGTCCTTCTCAAGGATTTCAGGGGGGATTACCTTGAGGAACTCGGGGTCGTAATCAACCGGGCAACAAAGCTCGGGCTCCACTGTTTCTGCGCTGTTGCCATAGCGGCGGAGAACTTCGTGTTCGACGTTATCCGGCGCATCCGTGCGGGGGGATGCTTCTGTGTCGCGAGGTCGCGGGCTTCTCATCAATCAACTCCTACCTTGGTATCTATCGGACTTCCCCACATAAAATCGGTCATTTATTCGCCTTGAACCAGTTTTCTTCAATACAAATTCTCAGCCTTGCCCGAGCCCGATAGAGCATGACTCAAAGATTCGGCGAAGTGATTCCCAATTGAGTGCAAATTCCGTCCGCGCTGCATCCTTCGAGTTCGCGCAGGGTGAACACACTTCGGATCCGATCCCGCAATTTATCCAGGCACGATTCGAAAACAACCCAGAACTCGCGCCGCTCAAAGGCTTTCCTGGGGTTCACGCGCCACTCCGGTTGACCGGTTCTTCCAGTGACCGCGCCGGTCGAAATAGTCGTCGACGCGACCTTCGGCTTCGGTTACGTCCTCGTAGGATCGTTCGCGGCTGGCCTTCCGAATGTCGTCAACAACCTTGTGCTTCAGAATTCCGATCAACCCGGTCTTCTCGGAAGACTGACCGGAAAACTTTTTCGCGCCCTTGAACGCGGCAAGAAACGTCTCCTGGACCACATCCTGGGCGGATGTTTCGTCATGGAGCCGGGAGAGGGCATAGCGGTAGAGGTAATCCCCATATTCCGCAACCCATTGCTCAGGGGCTATCTTCGATCGGTTGTTCATTGAGTTCGCTGGTCCCATCGCGCTTCGCGGCGGAAAGCCGTCAATGTACACCTGCCGCCGATTCGGCGTCGAGTTTGGACCCGGCGTCCGGGGCGGCGTTTTCGCTTTCCGGGGGCAGGACGGGCTGTTCGGGACTTCCATAGTAGGCGGCATACAGGTCAGAAACCTCCGGTTCGCCCTGCCCGGACACGCGTCTCCAGGAATAGGTCGCACAGAGGCGGAGCACGAGCGCCGTATTTCTCCAGTTTCCCCGTTTTTGCCAGCCGCGCGACGACACCACCAATCCGCCCCCGAGAAAGACCGGGCGGGATCGGCATTTCAGTCGGACAGAAAGTTCAACATCCTCCATGATCGGAAGTTTGGGATACCCGCCCATGGATTCGAGCGCGTCTACCCGGAAAAACTGCCCCTGGTCACCGAATGAGATCCCGAAAGTCCTTGCCCGGAGCGTGTTTAGCAGGCCGATACAACGAAGGAAGAGGGTCGCATTTTCGAAGGTGCAACCGACACTCCCGCCGTCGGCGCCCGAGCGATTCAGGGCGGCAAGAATATGTTCGGGCGTTTGGGGATCAATCAACATGTCCGCGTGGGCCAGCAGTACCGCGTCTCCGGATGCGGCGCGAATGCCGGCACGGTTTTGTGTGCCTCGTCCCGCCGGGCAGTAAACCACCCGAAGTCCCGCGGCGGTTGCCAGAGAGACCGTTTCGTCCGTGGAACCGCCGTCACACAGAATGACCTCGGTGGCAAATCCGTTTAGTCCGCGCAGTTGCTCGAGCAGGCGCGGCATCATCCGCTCCTCATTCAGAACCGGTACGATCACGGACAGGTTATGAAGTGTTTGCCGTGGCGCATCGTCCGCGACCGGTGCCGGCACGAAGCGTTTCGTAAATGCAACGTAGATCAGGGCGCCGTACACCGGCAGATACTCCAACAGGACCAGCCAGGGGTATTGTTTCCATTCTCCCGTCTGGAGCATCGTGCCCTGGGTCTGGAACAGGAGCGCAATGGTGGCGCACCAGATGAGCATGGGTCGCAGAGGATAGAAACAAAGGAACGGGATGACCCATGTGAGGTACCAGAAGTGAATCGTCGGCGCCAGCAGCAGCAATCCGCTCATTACCAGTGCGCCCGCCTCGATCGGGCGTCGCGTTATTCCAAGTACGCATCCGAGCCAGCAGAGAAGGAGGGCCGCGCAGAGCGTCGAGGCAAGCGGGAAACTGCCCAGCGTGTGTCCAAGAAGAACGTGAACGCCCCCGTTGTAGTGCATATCGGTAGAAAAGGTGGAGAGGCTGGTAAAGAGGCCCTGGAACGGCCGGAAGGGCAGCGCTGGAAGCATCACCGCTATCGGCAGGATCCATGCAGAACGCCAGGTCGACCTGTTGACCAGGAAAGGAACCAGCAGAACCGCCATGTATTTGGCGTGAATGGCCAGGGCCAGGCACAGAAACATGGCGGGGAACCATTTCCTCGCGTGGCAGAGCAGGGTGAGAATCGTGAAAAAAACAAGGAGCACATCCAGGTGCCCCTCACCGGCAAACGACAGGAGAACAATAGGGTTCAAGGCATAGAGAAGTGCCCACGCGGGCTTTCGACGGTAGTAGCGCAACAGGGCAAGCAGGAGTGCGACGCATGAGAAATCTACCACCGTGAGGAAAACCTTGTATACGTCAGGGTCTGAAGTGATGGCGGCGAAGGTCTGAAACAACAAGAGCGATCCGGGCGGATAAATCGCGGTCATGTGCTTGTTGTTGATTTTGTCCCAGTGCTGGTCGCGGAGCGAAGCGAGTGCAGGATCGTCCGGCGCCAGGACATAAGGGTTAAGTCCCGCCTGGAGGACGCGGCCTTCCCAGACGTAACGATGAACGTCGTCGGCCGAATCCATTGGAAGCAGGAGGATTCGGGCAAGCGCGGCAAAGCCGAGTATCCAAAGTGTTGCCCTTCTCCTCCAGGGAAACCATGCGATCAAGGGAATCAGGCCGAGAGCGAGGATGCCGTGAAGAATCGTAGAGAGTATGGGCGTGCTGCCGATATTCGACTGGCGCCCCAGCACCCAGCAGGCTCCGACCCCGATCGCGCCGGCAAGGAACCAAGCCGCAGCGCGCCAGGGCGGCGCACGGGATAACGTAGCCGACAGACTCATGGGATCTGAACTCGACCCGGCAACCACCGGGCATCCGCATAGGTGTGCAGGATCGAAAGTAGGCCGACAGAGGTGAAGCCCACTGCGTAAAGGAGCAGGAAGGGGCCGACGATATAGGTTCCCGCATGCATGTAGAACCAGAGGGAACCAAAACAGTAGATCCCGAGGGCCAACTCCAGGAACGCGATGTATGGCAATTTCACGGCGTAGTGGACCAGATTTTTATCGCCTTTTTTTGGGGTTCGGACGAACGGCGTAACCTTCCCGGTGACGGCTTCAAAGACGGCACGTGTGTTGGAGATACCGATGCCGACGCCAATCGAGGAGAGAATAGGCAAGGCGTAGAATCTACGCCACCCCTTGGGGTAAAGGTGCAACTGCGCGGCGGCATAGAGGACCAGCGGAGCCAGGGCGCTGAGAAGGATGACGCCGAACAGCAGCGCTGTAATCAGTGGTGATGTGCGCAGATCGGTGCAGACCAGCAGAGGCAACGCGAACAAGGCGAGCCAAACCATCACCGGATGGATGATATAGTGGGTCATATGAAAAACAGCCTGCACTTTCGCTCGGAGCGAGCGGGGCGAGCGCAAGACCCGCGGAAGCAGCTTGATGGCGGTTTGGATGGAGCCTTTCGCCCAGCGGAACTGCTGTGATTTGAACGCATTGATATTCTCGGGGATCTCGGCGGGAACCACCACGTCGGAGAGAAAGTATGGATCCCAGCCGGCGAGTTGAGCCCGGTACGAAAGATCCATGTCCTCGGTCAGTGTATCGTACTCCCAGCCGCCGGCCTCGTCGATTGCCTGCCGTCGCCAGAGCCCCGCCGTCCCGTTAAAGTTCATGAAAAGGTCGTTCCAGGCCCGGGCATGCTGCTCAATCGCGAAATGGCCGTCGATGCCCATTCCCTGGGCCCGGGTCACAAGGGAACTGCTTGCGTTCAAGTGCCCCCAGCGTGCCTGGACCAGACCCACCTTCTCTCGAACGACCATGATCGGGATGGTGCGCAGGAGAAAGTCGTGCGTCGGCACAAAGTCCGCGTCGAAAATGGCGAAGAATTCCACATCGGTCTGCTCCATGCCGTGGTTGAGTGCGCCGGCCTTGTAACCCGTCCGGTCCGGTCGCCGGATGACTGAAATCTCGTGCCCGTCCCGGCGGAGGTCGTCCACCACTCGACCGATGATTTCACCGGTCCCGTCATTCGAGTCATCCAACACCTGAATCATGTGCCGCCCGGCGGGATACTCCATATCGGCCGCGGCGCGGATAATACGCTCTGCGACATTCGCTTCGTTGTAAATGGGGAGTTGGGTGGCCACCCTCGGCAGTTCCAGATGATCCGGTCCCGCGTTGAACTGCCGGTATAATTCGGTGATCTCCTTTTTCGCACCCCTCCGCCGGCGCATGAAAAGCGCCAGAAGGAAGTAAAGATTACACCCGAATGCCATCAGGATCATGGCTGGAAACACATACGCAAGCCACAAGCCGATTTCTGAAAAGGTTCCCATGAGTTATCCGCTACCCTGTGTGCCGCCGGCGTCCCTTCCCGCAACAATTGGCGGGAGCCTTAGAGAAATCGGCGGAGAATATCCAGCCTCCATTTCTGTATCCACGCATCAGGCCCAGTCCA
>CAUZEO010000144.1:0-12426 GCA_963578625.1 Kiritimatiellia bacterium
ATTTCGATGCAGGGCATCCCGCATGTCCTCAAGTATCAGGACGAAGAGACCGGGGGCCTGTACGGCAGCGAGAAGGACCGTGTCGCGGGCGCGGGCGTGATCAACACCGCTTCGACCTGCCTGGGGGGCATCGCCGCAGTTGTCACCGGCCGGATCGAGAAAGCGAAGCGCATGGGCGATCATGTAGTCGACAACCTGATCGGAACCAATCCGGACCTGAAGAAGGCTTTCTTTCCGATCTGGGAGAAAGGAAACGGACTGCGAACCGACGACGATGCGCTGGCCAGCCCCAACGTGCCGAAGGTCCTGCTCCGCAACGAACCGGTCCAGGGGCATTTCCTCACCGGCATGATCATGGCCTTTCTCTGCGACCTTTACCAGGCGACCCGCGACCGGAAATACCTGGACGGGGCGCTGACCATGTACGAGTTCGGCGTCGGAGAGTCCCCGGTCGTATACGAGAATACGCTCTCTCACAAGTTCGCCTGGGGCTGTGCGTCGCTGTATCGCCAAACGGGGGAAGCGAGCCATCTCGAGTCCGCCTGCCGGGTCTGTGACCATCTTGTTTCCACCCAGGAGAGCGACGGTTCCTACCTGATGGACGGAGCCCCGGCGGACTGGCCCTACCAGTCGCGGCTGAATCTGACGTCTCAGTTTGCGTTGTGGATCCGGTTTGTTTTGAATCTGCTTTGAAAGATACGTTTCAGGATATGGAGTGCGGCGCTCTGCGCAGATTTGGATCTCCCCGGAGCTCAAGGTACGTAGCACGGGTATCCGCAGCGGCGCAATGCGCCGCACTTCAAAACTGATGAATGCAGGGAGAACATCCGACCCGACCCCCAAATCCTGGCTCACCCGCGGGTTCGAAGGCTTTATGAAAGGAACCTGCGGCAATGCGGGACAAAACCTGTACGTCTCGCGCGCCGGCGTGCTGCAGCGCATTCACCAGTACGACCTGAACAAGGACGGGTACACGGACCTCGTGTTCTGCAACGGACAGAATCATCGGGAACGCGTGCCGATCTACGTTTACCAGGATCCGTTGGGGGCGGGAGCGTGCATTGACCTGCCGTCCGACGGCGCCATGGCCGGCATTGTGGCCGATTTGAACGGCAACGGCTGCGATGACCTGGTGCTGGGAATGATTTACGACGGCAGCACCATCACCGACCTGAATGCCATCATCTACTACGGGGGGCCGGGAGGCTGGGGCGAGAGCCGGCACCAGAGAATACCCGCTCCATTCTGCACCGCGGTGGCGGCGGGCGACTTCAACGGCAACGGCCGGGTCGATCTGGCCTTTCTGTGCTTCGGGAAGACACGTATCTTTTACCAGTCCGATCTCGGATTCGAACCGCGCAGCTATGTGGACCTCGAGATCGAAGGCGGCCAGCTCGAGGCCGCGGATCTGGACGCCGACGGGTGCGCCGAACTCCTTGTGCGCGCCGCGGACGGAAGGATCGACATCTATTGGGGTGGCGACGGGGGCATCGACCCCGGAAACTCAATGAAGGTGTGCCCCGGCACGTCCGGGCGGCCTGCCCCTATCGAAGAACCGCAGGAAGAGGTCAGCGAGTTCGGAGCAGGCGAGGAAGACCAGAGAAGTGCGGATGCAAATCCTCTTGTGCAGATCCTCGAGTTGGACGGAGTGCCCCACCTCTTTGCACCGGACGAGGCCTCCGTCCGGTTGATCCCGTTCGCACCGGACCGGACCTTGGGCGAGGCGCTCGTCGTGGACTGCCCGAACGCCATGGCCGTTGAGGCCGGTGACGTAAATGGTGACGGCCGGATAGACCTGGTTTTTGCCTGTCGCGAACCCTGGGAGGATGCGGAACGCTCCTGGATCTATTGGGGAAGTGGGGAAGGTTTCAGCGATGAGCGTCGAAGCGCGTTGAAGACGCACCGCGCCTGTGATGTGGCGGTGGGGGATCTGGACGGGAACGGGTTTGCCGACATCGTCATCTGCCAGAATCAGTCTGCCGTATCGTTTACGGGCGAATCGCTTATTTACCGGGGCGGTCCGGAAGGCGTGATCGACGACTCACTTCGCTTGGTCACCGAAGACGCGCGCCGGACATTCATCGTTCGCCCCTCGCCGGATGGGGATCCGCAGGTCGTGTTCGTAAATCACTTCGGCGGGGGCAAGATCGGCGACGTGAAGGCCGCGATCTTCTGGGGCGGTCCGGACGGGTATGATCGTGAACGGACCACGCCGCTTCGTGGTCGATGCGCCGTAGAAGCGGTCTGCTGCGACTACAATGACGACGGCCGTCCCGACGTGATGCTGGCCAACTGTGCGGAAATGTCCTTGGACGACGACCCGGGCTCGTTCGTCTACCTGAACGGTCCCGACGGTTTTCCTTTCGCACCCTCCCTGGTGCTCCCCACCTGTCGCGCCCACGGGGCGGCCTGCGCCGACCTGAACCGGGATGGTTACCTTGATCTCGTGTTCTGTGGATTCTCGAACCCGGAACTGCTGATTTTCTACGGGACCTCTGATGGATTCGACACCGAAAACCCGGCGCACATCCGGCTGGAGCACGAAAACGTTGAATTCGCTGAACCGCGTTGGATCTTCCTTGCCGACCTCAACGGCGATGGGTGGCTCGATCTGGTTGTGCCCACCCTCGAGGGACATCGAAGCTTCATCCTGTGGGGCGGCCCTGAAGGCTTTAGCATGGAGCATTCACAGGCCCTCTCCATTGTGCGTGGGACCTGTGTCCAGGCGGCGGACCTGACCGGCAACGGTCACCTCGATCTGATCATCGGAGGGCACAGGAATGACCCGACCGGTCCCTTCAGTTCGTTCGTTCATATTTATTGGAACGACGGAAAGGGATTGCGTGAAGACAACCGCATGCTGCTTCCCTCCAAGGCCGCGCACGGGTTGGCGGTGGCCGACTTCAACAACGACGGGCTTCTCGATATCGCGGTTTGCTCCTACGACGACGGCCGGGGAGACCGGGACATCGACTCCTACATCTACTGGAACCGGGCCAGACGCGGATTCAGCGCGGCCGACCGGCTTCGTCTCCCCACCCACTCGGCGGCCGGCTGCTTCGCCGCGGATTTCAACGAAGACGGCTGGATCGATCTCGCCATGGCCAATCACAAGACGTTCGGCGATCACGTGGGAGATTCTCATGTCTGGTGGAACGGGCCGGAAGGATTCGATCGTCGAAACACCACGGCCCTGCCGACGATCGGTGCGCACATGATGTCGACGGTCAATCCGGGCAACATCATGGATCGGGGACCGGAGGAGTTTTATATCTCCAGTCCGTTCAAGCTGCCGGAAAACTCGGCCGTGCAGACCATATCCTGGGAGGCGGAACTGCCCCCGAAAAGTTGGGTTACGGCGCGAATGAGGTGGGCGGATACCGAGTTGGGCCTTGAAGATGCCCCATGGGTAGGGCCGGGGGAAAGCGGGAGCGAGTTTGAGAAAGGCGATCGAGTAGACGACGTTCCTCCCGGTGTCTGGATTCAGTACCGCCTTGCACTCGGCGCACGCAACGGAGGCGCCACACCGCGGGTGGTTGAGGTCAGTGTGAGTTATTCTGCATAGGCAGAACCGGAACTCTACGCGAGTTCCGCTACTCTTCCTATGTAGCGGCAGGCAACGGATTCGGGAGTAGGAGCAAAATTCGGGAATTCTCTGGTGCCCCGAAACCTGTACTCAAAAGCAAGTCCGGCCTCCATACGTGAGCCCGTATTTTTCGTAAACTGAGCTTGTAACATCTTTCAATGCAACAGGTTAGAAAGGCAAACCGCACCTCGAAGATCCGCAGTGCCTGCGTCAATCGAAAGGCGTAAACGCCTTGTAATAGCACACTTAATATCATACGTTCGAGGAGATGGCCCTGACTGCGAAAATCCAAAGAGAGGGGACTCTCCCGCTCCTTCTCCGGATCCGATCAAGGCAGAGCGCGAGGGGATTCACCCTGATCGAACTTCTCGTAGTGATCGCGATCATCTCGATATTGGCTGCGCTGTTGGTGCCGGCGGTGCGCAAGGCGATGGAAAAAGCTCGAAGGGTTGTTTGCGCCAGCAACTTGCACCAGTTGCTTGTCACCGCAAATACCTACGCCAACGACGCCGACGGCTATCTGCCCTATTGGGATTCCCACAAAACACCCGCGTTTCCGGACACTGCGGCCGGGGAACAGATCCGCCATTTCGGCGTCCGTGTCGGTCTCGGAAAACTGTATCCCGATTACATCAACGATGGGCACATCTACTACTGCCCCACGCCCTCTGCCAATGGGTACGAAACTGCCGGGGGCCCCCCCTATTCCGCGGCGCCGGGCCAGTTTCGGTTCGAACATATGAAGCGCCCTGACAACGATGACATGAACGTACTCAGCAGCTACCGGTATCGCGGCGCATTGGAATATGTCGCCAACGCCTGGCGACCGATCCGCTACCGCGAGGAATATCCCGGGCGATTCATCCTCTCCGACATGGGATGGGCGTGGATCGGAGGCGGCTGGATCATCAATCACCCGGGCGACGACGCATTGCCGGAATACTTCAACAACGGGGCAGCTGACGGACATGTCGAACCCTATCTCGTCAAGGACAAGAGTCTATTCCCGCTTGGAAATGCCGGATGGGGAGATTCGGCCAAAGGTATGGATTTCATGCAACGAAATGAGTGGTAAACGCCGGACTGAAAGTCAATGAATCAAATTCGAAAATTGGCGTTCATTCTCCTAGTCCTTCTCCTTCCGGCCGCTTCCGCATGGGCCGCGGTCGGTCCAGGCACCACCCTCGAAACATTCGACGGCACAATCGGATCCTGGGACCGGGTTGACTGGGTACCCGGAAGTTTGACCATGGAATCGATGACGAACAGTCCGCCGTTGCCGGACAGCATCCGGTTCCTGGACGACCCCACGGGCTCGCAACTCCACGTGAATGAAGTCTACCACCGCGGATCCGTGCACCTGGAACTGGATGCCGTCCCCACGACCGAGGAACTTCGCGTCGATGCCACGATGTTCCAAGGCGATTTCAGCAGCAACCTGGCGAACTGGGGCGTGGCGGTGGTCCTCTTCTTCGACCCGAACAACTACGTCTCACTGAACCGGATCCGCGACAACGGCGAGAAATGGATCAGCTCCCGAAAGATCGCGGGCAGTTTATCTTCGGATTTCAACAACCTCGGCCAGTTGGACAACCCGTGGATCATGCAGGGCATTGATCTGACCGCGGACGAGATGCAGTTCTACGCAAGCCCCGGTGGCATCGACCAGTTGGGCAGCGCCGACTTCGACGGTCAAATGACGCAGGACCTCAGCGCGATGAACTTCTCGCGGCCCGCAACCTGGACCGGCACGGCGGCAGTCGGAAACGGCACCAACATGATGATGTGTGATCAAACCGAATCGGATTCAAGAATCTACCGCATCGCTGCGAAGCAATGACAAACGAACAAGGAAGAATCAAAAAATGAACAATGTGAATCAGAACTCATCTCTGAAAACCCCCCATGGAATACTGCCCAAGGTTTTCGCTTGTCTGTTTGCCGCTTTCCATGTCCTTCTCGCTTTTTCGGTGTGCGCCGCGGTCGGGCCCGGAATCACCATCGAAACCTTTGACGGAACGATTGGGACGTGGGATCGAATTGACTGGGTAGAAGGAAGTCTGACAGATACGAACGACGTCAACCCGACGAATGGTCTGCCGGATAGCCTCAGATGGCTGCCGGGCCAGTTGAACGTCTACGAGGCCTACCACCGCGGGGCCGTGCACATTGAGTTGGACAATGTGCCCACCGACGACTATCTCCGCCTCGACGCGAGCACCTACCAGGGCGTTTTCTCGGGCAATCTGGAGCACTGGGCCATGGCGGTGGTGATCTACTTTGACGCGGATAACTTCGTTACCCTTACGCGGATCCGTGAATTCGGCGGCGGTTATATGAGCCACAGAAAGGTCGCGGGCGGAACAGTGAACAGGGACCACGGGGCCATCGGCTATAGCGCCGACAGGCAATGGCGCATGCATGGCATCGAGCTGACCGCGAGTAGCGTAAACTTTTACGCGACGCCGCTTACCGGACCCGACACGTTCAGCTCCAACAACTGGGACCAGCTCATGTCGGAGGATCTCAGCGCCATGAGCTTTCCCCGACCAGCCAGTTTCACGGGCAACGCCACGCTGATTGTAGGGAAAGGCTGGGATCAGGCCGACGGCGATCCGTGGGACATAGTTTCGGATCTGACGGTGCCGAAAGTCATCGCCATCGATGCCACCCGGATCATCATCGGAAGCATCGTCAAACCCGGTCCCGAGATTACCGATTTCGGTGTCGCGGACGGCACCGCTTCGGTCACCTTCGTCAGCGCCGACGGCGTTACCAACCGGCTCGAGGCCACCCCCGACCTGGTTTCTCCGAACTTCAACGCAACCGGGGCAACCGTACTCGGCGACGGCGACGGCAAGACGCTGACGGATCCCGTGGATTCGTCAGACACCAAATCCTACCGCGTTACGGCCGACGAATAGGAATTGATTTCTTACCTTGACGTCGTTGTCCTGCTTCGCGCTGTTGCGAATCCCCGGAGTCACGAAGTTAGCGTGGGAAATAAGTAGTTCAATGATTCAAAGTAATGGAAGGCAGAGCATGTAATTTGAAAAAAACCCCAACTATCCGGGGAATTTTTCGATTCTCAATTTTTATTCTATCTCTCCGGCTCTTCCGGCGTGGTGTACGGTCGGCCCCGGCACCACCATCGAGACTTTTGAGGGGACCATCGGAACGTAGGACCGGACCGATTGGGTTCCGCACAGTTTTACCAATGAGAGCGATACGAGCCCGTCGGACGGATTGCCGGACAGCATCCACTTCACGGGCGGACAACTGAACCTCAACGAGGCGTACCAGCGTGGGGTCGTCCACCTGGAGCTCGACAACGTGCCGACTGACATCGGCGTCCGCCTCGATGCGACGACCTGCCAGGGTGTCTACGGTTCCAACAATGGAACACTGGGGTATGTCCATGGTGATTTTCTTTGACCAAAACAACTTCGTTTCGCTTGCCCGAATCCGTGCCAACGGCGACGGCATGACGATGTCGATCCCGGCCGGTACGTCGGTCTCTAGATGTTACCGCGTGGCGGAAACAACCTTCGACCTGACTGCGAATCCCATCCCGCTGTGGGAAATCGATCCCTATGAGAATTTTGTAAAAACCCGGACGCCGTTTTCCAGCACCCCACCCCTGCAAAACATCCAGGTGCAATTGTCGCAGGGTGAGTTCCGGGACATCCTGAAACTCCGGGAGTTGGCCGCACTGGCCGGCGCTCAGGCCCAGGCGGACGCCGAGGCGCTGATCGATCAGGCCACCATCGACATCAATGGGGATCATATCGGTGCGATTTTTGGCGGAAACAAATCGCAGCCGAAATTCTCAACTTGCCGTAATCGAAGCCGGTCCTTGGAAATTCAGGTGTCGTGAGACTTTCAGATCGTAACAAGTCCGACTGCAGAATTATGGAGAGGGGGCGTTCCCGCACCGCGGATTCCCGAAACCGGCGTAAACTCCTTGAATTCAGACCCTTTATGACATAAGCTAACGGGTATGGTTCGGTGGACGACATTTCAGGGAAGGATGACCCGCCCGCGCCGAACTCGAACAGGCCGGGGGGAGTGGGGATTCACCCTGATCGAGCTTCTCGTCGTGGTGGCCATCATTGCGGTTCTGGCCGCGCTTCTGCTGCCCGCAATACGTCGGGCAAGAGAGATGGCCCGAAGGGTTGTTTGCGCCAGCAACATGCACCAGCTGCTCACCACAGCCAATGTTTACGCGAATGACTATGATGGTTATTTGCCCTACTGGGATTCTCACAAAACCCCCGTGTTTCCGGACACGGCGGCCGGGGATCAGATCCGCCATTTCGGCGTGCTCGTCGGTCTTGGAAAGCTATGGCCTGAGTATATCAATGACGGGCACGTCTATTACTGCACCACTCCGACAGCCAACGGCTACAGCACGGCGGGGGGGTGGCCCTATGACCCGCATAATTGGCCAACGTTCCGGTTTGAAAACATGCTGCAGCCCGACAACGCAGACTTGAACGTAGTCAGCAGTTACCGGTATCGCGGAGCATTCGAAAGACGCGATCCGAATGCACCGTATAATCACTATAATCCGGCTTCGAACTGGGTAGCGATCCGTTATCGAGAGCAATACCCGGACCGGATCATCCTGTCCGACATGGGCTGGGCATTGATCCAATTACGCGGCGTGATCATCAATCACCCGGACGATAACGGATCGCCACACTACTTTAATAACGGCTGGGCTGACGGCCATGTCGAGCCCTATCTCGTGAAGAACAAGAACCGGTTCCCGCTCGGTAATGACGGATGGGGGGATTCCGCAAAAGGGATGAATTTGATGCAAGAGGGTAATTGGTAAACCGTGAGGTGAAAAGACATGTATAGAAACGACAACTCTCCCATTTTTCAATTTTCGATTTTCATTCTCCTGGCACTGGCCATTCCGTCGTGGAGCGGGGTCGGCCCAGGCACGACGATCGAAACCATGGACGGCACCATCGGGAGCTGGGACAAGATCGACTGGGTCGATGGAAGTTTCACCCAGAATACGACCACAAATCACATGGTCGGGATACCGGACAGCATTCGGTTCCTACCCGGGCAGTTGAATGTGTACGAAGTCTATATCGGTGGCGTCTTTCATCTCCAGATGGACAATGTTCCCTCCGATCGTTATCTCCGCCTGGATGCAAGCACCTACCAACATGTCTTCCAAAGCAATCTGGAGCACTGGGGCATGGCGGTTGTCCTGTACTTCGATCAGGACAACTGGGTCTCATTCACCCGAATTCGTGAATTCGGCGGCGGGTACATGAGTCACAGGAAAGTTGCCGGCGGCGCGGTTGCCAGAGACCACGGGGCGGTCGGCTACGATGCCGACAAGCAGTGGCGCATGCACGGAATTGATTTGACCGCCAGCACCGTCAATTTTTATGCCTCCCCGCTTGCGGGTCCAGAAACATTCAGTTCCAACAACTGGGACCAGCTGATGTCGGAGGATCTCAGCGCGATGAGTTTTGCGCGGCCCTCCACGTTCAATGGCAATGTCACGTTGGTCGTGGGCAAGGGATACCCGGGCGGCCCCGACCCGTGGGATGCGCCCTGGGATTTTGTGAACCCCAAGAGTGTCGGCATTGACGCAACCCGGGTAATTTTGGGGGAAAGCGTGGTCGAGGAGGGAAGCATCCAAATCACAGATCTCGCGGTTACAGGAAGCGCCGCTTTCATCTCGTTCGACACCCTTTCAGACTCAACCTACCACCTGGAAATGACGATGGACCCGGTATCCTTGCCATGGACAGATACCGGGGCATCTGTCGCCGGGGACGGGGGCCCCGAGGTCCTGACGGATGCGACCGGTGCATCTGCGGCAAAGAGTTACCGGGTCGCATCCGGCGCGGCGGACATGGGGGTCCATTTTATTCCGTTATGGGAAATTGACCCCTATGAAAACTTCACCAGGAACAGGGGCCCGGCACCGGGGACACCCCCGTTGCAGAATATCCAGGTACAACTTGCACAGGGTGAATTTCGGGATGCGATCTTCATGGTTGGTCCTCCGGAACTGGGGCAATCCACGGTCAACCTTCAGGTGGAAACCTTTGGTGGTCTCCCGGAGGGAATGATCCTGCTTCAGGAGACCCTCTATGTTCGGAACCTCACCCTGAACCAGCCCGACACCTTTACAGGAGATGCGGTCTACCCCCTGACCGGGCCGCTGGTGGTTCCGGCGGGTGAGAGCCGCCAGGTGCGCCTGCGCTTTGACGCCCGGTACAGTGGTGTCCAGCCCGGCCTCTATCCCTTTCACGTGATCATTTCCAGCGCCAGTGACGATGACCCGGTGACAATCCCGGGCACGGTGGAAGTCTGGGACTTCAACCTGCCTGGAATCCATGAATTGCCCAGCCACAACTGGGTCCAAATCAAGGCCACCAGCTGGTCCGGGCAGGTCCTTAAAAACGGAATTCAGGAGATGAAGAAGTACGGGCCTAACCACATCTACCTCTCCCACACGGAACTGCCCCGGGCAACCATCGTGGATGCGAACGGAAACATCCTCTCGATGAACTACACCTCCTTTGACTACCGCGTTTCCTCTCCTCTCAACGCATGGCGGGCAGGAGCCGGAAGTGAGCCCCTGGACTATGTGTTTTACCTGTACGACCTGACGCTGGGTCAGGCCGGCGGCGGCTCGGTCAGCTACCCGAGTCCACAGTGGAATACCCTGTTCGAGGACTGGATTTCCCGGATGCGGAACCGGTTGCAAACCAATTATGGGATCGGGAATGATCGCTGGATGATGGTCCTGGGCGACGAGGCGGGTGCACAGACCCTGATGGACTACACAATCCCGCTGGCCGAAACCATCAAGTCGATCGACCCGACCGTCAGGTTGAACTCCAATAGCAGCGTCATTCTCTCCGACCCGTGGGCCTCGCGCTATTATGCCGCCTTCGACATCTTCCAACCCAACCTCCAGTACGTGGAACAGAATCCGGCTCTCCTGACATTTGTACAGGCAAGCGGGAAAGAACTGTGGGCCTACAAGGCCGCGGGATATTGTGGAAGCGTCGGCTTTGATGTGTACCGGTACTATCGGAGCTACGCCTGGCGCATGGTGAAATACGGGATGACGGGTATCGGGCTCTGGACCTATTGCGCGAACCAGGGTGGCGCAGCCCAGTACGACTGGCCCGGCTACAATCCTTCCGGAAATGGGACAAGCCTGGGGCACATCCTTGTCTGGCAGCACTGGGCGAACAACGACATCGTGCACTGCCGCCGCTACGAGATGTACCGGGAGACCACGGATGATTACCGGTACATCCTGAAGCTTCGCGATGTTGCGAAGCAGGCCGGTGTCTCGGCCGAGGCGAATGCCGAGGCCCTGATCGAGCAGGCCATCACCGATATCATCAACAACAACGGGGATCATACCCGCTGCGATTTCTGGCGGAAACAAATCGCGGCCGAAATCCTTGCCCTGCAAAATTAACATGAAACGTCAACATCTCGATTATCTCGCAGCGGCACAAATACCCCCGCTTGCCTCTCGCTCTGTCTGCTGCTATGCGCCCCTGGCGCCGCGAAATCGGCCGTGCCCGCGCCGCCCCCGTACGATGTCATCGACTGGCATGCGGAAATCCTTGCCAATCAACAGGGGCGGGATCAGTTCGATGCGCTGAAATTCATTCCTCACAACACCGGCTGGGTCATCGGGGATGACCCCCCGGTGTCGGCATTGGCGAATCTCGCCACCTTTTACAACTACGTTCGCCAGGGCGAAATCAGCAACACCAAGCTCTGCTACACCGCCAACGGTCCGGCCGATTCAATGTCCCATATCGAAGCCACCGCGGACATCCTGAACCCCGACATGATGTACTACGACCTCTATCCGTGGAGCATTTTCGGCGGGATCCAGGATTCGCTTGCGCAGATGATGCGGATCCGCAACGTGGCCATCGCCCGTGGTTTGCCTTACGGCACCTGGTTGCAGGCTTTTGAAGGGGACGGCATGTCGGCGTCCCGCAACCGGGTCAATGTCTTTTCCCACCTGACCACAGGATACACCCATCTCTCCTACTGGACGTACGATTTTCGCCCCGACACCGGGGACGCCCTTATCGACGTGGCCGGTAATCCGACCGCGATGTACATTGCGGCCATGGGTTCTAATGCGGAAGCCGCAAACATCGGCCAGGCTCTGCGCTTCCTCGACAGCACCGACGTACGATTTATCGGCACAGGCCTGGGTGGAGAAAACGGCCCGCCGGTCGGCATGTCCAATTGGAGCGTGGGCGCCGGGGGCGACAACCTGATCACGAGCGTACAGGTCGACGCGGGCCAGAATCCGCCGGACACCACCTACAAGAACGGCTTGATCGGACTATTCACGGACGATGATGGACAGCGCTACTTCTTCCTGACCAACCTGGCGCACGGATCAGGCGCCTCGGCAGCCGTCCAGGCACTGAACTACACCCTGGCCTTCGACAATTCCGTCACCGAGTTGCTGCGCCTGAACCGAATCACCGGCCTGCAGGAAATCATGCCGCTGACAGGCAACACGCTCAAGATCAACTTCCCCGACGGAACCGGGGACCTGTTCAAGTACAACACAGGTAATTTCCCGGGGCTTCCCTGAGCTCCGCCCCCAACCTTGTTCCCGATTCCTGTCAGTCCCAGCTGTAGACTGTATCCAGCGTGGTATGGACTCCTTCCGCCCCCATGAACGGAAGGTTACGTGCTCGCACAATGTTGTCCATATCGCGCACGTCATCGCGGGCAACCTCCTTGATGTCCCCCAACTGCAGGGCCTGGAGGATGTGCATCGACGTCATCTCCAGCAGTTCCGT
>CAUZEO010000145.1:0-12418 GCA_963578625.1 Kiritimatiellia bacterium
TGCTCATTCCGCCACCGCGGTTGCGGGTTCAGGAAGCGCTTTGGAGCGTTCCAGGAGGGCCTGGTTTTTTGTTTCTCGAACCGTGCCCGATTCTTCATCGGTATCCCAGTGCTCGAAGAATCTGTCGGCCAGGAAAATGACAGTGTCATAATCGCCACTCTCGAATCCGAGGTTCAAGGCGGCCAACAAAGCGGCCCTGTTCATCTCCTCCAGCTCGGGGGGGCGTTTCGGGTCTGCCGACGTAAGCACCATCCGGAGGTACGTCGCGTACGCATCCTCAGAGCGGCCTTGCGCCGTCTGGATCTCGGCAAGCTCGGCGTTGGCTTTGCGCAGCCGAACGGCATCCTTGTCGAGACTGAAGATTTCACGCAGCGCCTCGAGGGCTTCCTCGTTTCGATCGCACTTCCTGCACGCTTGCGCCAACAGCAGGTTCGCATCAAAAAAGAACCCGGTCCGCCGGTTGAATTCCAGCAAGGCGTTCAAATTCTCAGCGGAACGATCGCAGTCGCCTTTTTCCAGATAGCATTTGCCCAAGCCGAAATAAGCCCGCTCGCTCAGTTTGTCATCGTCCGCGGCCTCAAGGAGTTTTTCGTAGACACTGATCGCCTGATCATAGAATTCGTTGGCTACCATCAGCTCGCCCACCCTTGCAAACGTGTCGATGCCGTATTCGCCGGGATTTTCTGCGATCTTTTCAACTGCCTCCCTGGCAATGTCGAGTTTGCCGACCTTCACGGCCGCCTCCACAAGCTGATAAAGGCTGTTCTTTCCCTCCGAGGTCAGCGGATACAACTCCGCGAGGGTTTCGAAAGTATCGGTGGCTTCCTCTACCCGGCCCAACGTAAGGAGGGCTGTGCCTTTTGACGCTAGCGCCTTGGATGCAAACTGGGAATCCGGAAACCTCTCCACGAATTCGTCATACTCTTTGATTGCAGCCGCGAGAAATTCAGGAATTTTTTCGGGCGGCTCATCGATCCGGGATAGCGCCAGCGACTGCTGGAAGGTTGCCTGTTCGTGGACCAGCGAAACCTTCTCCCTGGTTTCGTCATCCACGTAATACGGGTTCTCCTTTTCCGCTGGATCCAGCGCCGACGCCAAATCCCTGAATCGTTTGAACGCCTCGAGATGGTTGCCCATCCGTAACTGGCAATCGGCGGCCACCAGCGCCGCATTCGCCTTTTCGTATCCCTCGGGCGCTTCCTCTGCGTATAGCGCAAACTTTTCGAGCGCTTGCGGGTACTTCTTGGTCTTGTATGCATCCCACCCCGAGGCGTTCAAAGCTTTCAGAAAAAATTCGCTGCCGGCGTAGTTTCGCGTGAGCGCGTCGAATAACTTTGCCGCCTCCGCATCATGTCCGTCCTTGGATTCCTGCATCGCGACGGTGTACAGGACCTGTGCGGCTTTCGGGTGATCCGGAAAGCGGTCCGTGAACAACTTGTACGACCAGTACGAAAGCGGCAGCTGATCGTTCTTTCGAAAATAGGACGAGAGCACCAGGGCCGCCTGTGCCGCCAATCCGTCCCCGGCATAGCGCTCGGAAAGGTAGTCGAAGACGACCTTGGTCATCAGGATATCCCCGGTTTTGAGGTAGCACTTGCCAAGATTCGACAAAACGCGCGGGGTTGCATCCGTGTCGGGGAATTTGTTCAGCGACTCCAGATACTCATGAATCGCTTCCTCATACTTCTCCTCCTTGAACTGAATCTCGGCCTGCGCAAAAAGCTGATCCACGTTCCGCGTTTGCCCTCCGGTGATGGGCTGATTCGCTACGATCTTCCCTCCCAGATCACGAATCACGTCCGAGACGTTTTCGAATCGAAGCAAGGCGTCGCCGGCGTGCGCGCTCTCCGGGTATTTCTTGAGAATGCGCCCGTAGTCATTGAGGGCTTTGGCCAGCAGCATTTTTGTCTGCTGTTTTACGTCCGGATTTTTCTTGGCGCGGGGAAGAAGTGCCGTCCCCTCGTCCTCGCGAACCCTGCCCCGTAGATAGTAGTAGCCAGCCTTGGGACTTTCAGATAGCGATATACCATCCTCCTCCAAGCTCTTTTCATACTGTGAGAAAAATTTCTTCTGCCTTTCCAACGTCTCCAAAGCCTCGGTGGTTTTCCCGTCGATACGAGCGGCTTCGGCCCTCAACAATGCGCCCCGGCCCACCCAGTACGGCCCGCCGAATTCTATTTCAATAGCGTTTTTATTCACTTCCGCCAAGTGGCGGGTGCGTTTCGAACCTTCAACCTTCTCCGCTGCGCGCAGGTGATAAGTGGCTTGAAGTTCCTGTACCTGGCGCGCTAAATCACGGTCAGGCCCGCTATCCAGTGCGCGCTGCAGGTATTCAATCCCGCCCTCGTAGTCTCCCACCAGCGCAAGCATCTGGCCGAACTTGAACGCGGCATCCAGGTAGTCTTCCAACAACTCAGGATCTGTTGGCACTGATTTGAACTGGGCGAAGAAATCCTGGTAGAGGGCTTTCGCCTTCTCCGTGTTTCCCGCCCGGTAGTAGTAGCGTGCAAGAATAATCCGGACTCTTCTGCCTGATCGCGTGGAGCCGTCAATAGATCGCACGATCTCCTCGGCTTCATCGAACTTACGATTTGCCATCAGCAGTTGAGCGCGGATCAGCCCGGCATCCTCCTCACGATCGGGATTGGATTTCAGTACCTTGTTGAGAACTTTCTCCGCGAAGTCGGGAAAGCCCCGCTCAATCAGTGACGATGCGAACCAGAACTCTTCATCCACCTCATCCCCTGACACGACGGATGCCGCACCGAATGAAACCAAGCAAAGAAGGCTAAAGAGGAAAGCACGCGCCGCGAAATTTTTTGATCTGGCCTGCATAGAAATCGCAATTAGCCCCCCCCACTCCCAAATAGGCCACTTTAGCGACTCAGCGCGATACAGGCAACAATTTCAGCAGGCGCTCAAGATCCCCGTTTGGACCGCCAAGCACGTCCCTGAGATCGATTGATTCCATAATCCCGGGTCGTGTCAGCGCGAAATCGAACCGGAGCGGATCGTCGAAATTTAAGGTTTTGAAACCTCGGGTCATTTCGACTGCGGCCTTGAGATTTGCCTGTTTTCGGGACGTAAATCCGAGTGCGAGGCCCGCCCGGTGCATATGCACATCCACTGGGACCACCAGCTTTGAAGCAGGGATGGACGACCAGGGTCCCGGGTCTACGGCATCCCGCCTCGACATCCACCGGAGGAAGAGAAACAGCCGTTTGCACGCACTGCCGGATGCGGGGTCCGCCAGCAGGGTATTCCGTCCCGGGGAGGAAGACACCAGGCATCGAACCCAGGCGGATGCTGCCTCTACAACAAATTCATGGTCGTCATGCAGGTGTTCCAGGAATCCAGCCTCCAGATCACCCTTCTCCTCCCTAACGCGCTTCACACCCTCCAGCAGATCCACGATGTCCGCCGCGGGAGTCCAGCGGTGCCGAAACCCCGCCATCGCCTGGGACTTCTGCCTGCGATCCGTGCTCTCTGCGAAATCCGAGGGCCGATTGCCCATTCGCCGCAACACCTCCTCGACGCTTGCGTGAATACTTGCGACGCGTCCATAGGCCAGCCCCGATGCCACTAACCCGATGACCTCCTGGTCCTCCGGGGTCTCAAACCGATGAAGAAACTGTACTGGATCTGAAGAAATGAAGCGCGGGTCGTTGTATGCGTTGTAGAACTTTTCGAACAGATCCGTGCTCGATTTGGGTGGGTGCCGCATTCGCCGAATCATACGCGATCATTGAAAAATGCCAAAGACTCATCCGCTGGAAATACTGCTCGACTGAAGTGCCACGGCCGTGGGCCCGGAATTCCTCCATTCTTGCTCCAACACGGGCCGGAGGCGCCGTGCCACTTGGGATTTGCTACACCGATCGACCCCGATCTCTTGTGACTTTTGCGGGAATGCCCTGGGCAATTGTTCTGGCTGGAATATCCTTTGTGGCGAGTGCGTGCGCTCCGAGGACCGCGCCTTCACCGATGGCGACTCCATCAAGTATGGTTCCGCGCGCGCCGATCCATGCGCCGTCGCCGATTTGAATGCCGCCTCTGCTTCGCGTGCCCTGGCGAATGATCGGCAGGTCAGGATCGTCAATCACATGATTGCCGCCGGCTACGACGTACGCATAGGCCGCAATCAGTACGTCACGGCCAATCTCCACCCGACTGTCGGTACCGATGATGCAGTTGCAGCCGATATCCGAGCCATCGCGAATCAAAATGGATCCGTCACGCGCCCGGATCACGGTGTTGCGGGCGACCAGCACACCCTTTTCAATCGTAATGTCCGCCTCCCCCCGCGCATCCAGCACACAGTGATCGTCCACGAACACACCGTCGCCAAGCTTGATTTTCCGGCCGCCGCGAATAACGACGTTTCTTCCCACCGTCACGCCGGAACCCATGCCGCCCAGAATCCAGCGGTAGGTCATTCTCCGAATGGCGTACCCTGCCGCGCCGGGGATCCAGCTGCATAGAAGAACCACCAATTCGTATAGGATGAGAGACCCGAGGTTCGGCGTACCTACTGCAAGTAGGGCATAGCGCTTGAGCGGGGAAAGACGTTCGTCCGCGAAGATTTCATGCACTCTCGTGTCACGGCCTGGCTCTGAATTCGTCATATCGCTCAACCCTGTCGCCGAGAGAAACGTGACATAGGAGCCCCAACAGGCCAAGCAACAACAGCTTCGACCTCAAGAGCAGAGCCATGGCGAGGGAGGCTCCGGTATCGATGCCGACCAGCCCGAAATAGAATACGTATGAAAATTCGGAGAGCCCCAATCCCGCCAGCGGCGCCACGGGGATCATGGCTATCATCATCGCGGTGGACAGCACGGCCACGACGCCGGCAAACCCCGGTGAAACACCAAACGCCCGAAAACTCACGTAAACATTGATCCAGGCCAAACCGTAGAACGCAACCGTAAGGAGGGCCACCCGCCAAAGCACCCCGGGATTCCGGCGCAGCGCGTGGAGCCCCTTTTTCAGCTTATGGCCCAGTCCGGCGGTCTTAGTTCGAACCCGCTCCAGCAGGCCCGCGGCCTTCGCCGGGCCGGCTCCTCGTCCGGCGACCTTCGCGAAGAATCTCCACGGCTGGCTGATCCGGGACAACAGAATCAAGATGAAAAGAAGAGCGATCGCTCCTGCCGCCGGGATGAAGATCGCAGGAACCCTGTATAAGCCTGAACCCATGGCCGGCGCAAACACAACCAGGATGAGCAAAAGAATCAAACCGGTAAATCGCTCCAAAAACACGCTGACTCCGGCCCGGCCCTGGTCGTTCAAGTCACGTCCGGCGTAATACGATCTCACGATATCCCCGCCAATATTCGATGGCAGCAGGCAGGTAAAATAATATCCGATGAGGTAGTATCTGAACATCCTGCGGAATGGGAGAACCGGCGCCTCCTTCCCCAGCAGCACCCTCCATTTCAGGCAACTTACCATGACCATGGCGAAGGAAATCAGTACCGAGAGGGCGACAAAAGCGGGATTCACACTCGAGGCTTGGGCGCGAAGTTTTTCCAGGCCAATGCTCCGGAACACCAACGCGAAAAAGGCTATGCTCACCCCCACTTTGCCAACTTGAATCCACGCTTTCCGACTCATCGGGCGCCACTGTAGCCTACCGCCGCCGTGCCGCAACCAAGGAATGCGGATTCTTCCCGCTGATTTCCATCTCTTAGATTTTGACATTTCAGCGCGAACGTTGTAACGATTCGGGAATTGAGGGAATAGGAAGGTAGATCTTGCGCAGTTTACCAGTCGTCGTCTTATTTTTAACATGCTGTTTTTTCATCGGATGCAACGACAGCAACGACAGTGGCGAAACCATCCAGCCACCGCCAGGAAAGGGTTCTTCGGGCAACGGGTCAATCACCCTCAGGCTGAGCGGTTCGTGGAGAGGAAGTGCCTCGGTCCTGGGGGATTTGGATTCCGGTGGCGTCTCAATCACCGCATTCGTGCAGCAAAGCGGTGACGCCATTACGATCCGGACGTCACTGAGCACCGTCGGCGCCAATTTGAGTGGATCCATAGACTCAGACAACTGCATTCGGCTCACCGATGCATATGACGGCGAGGTATGGACGACACATTTTCAAAAGGCAACGGACAATCACATTCAAATCGCCGATTTTCTCCGCCCTCCCTCCGCGGAAGAGCCTGATCCGCCGACCAGCGTCATTGATCTGCGGCGGTAGAATAGGAAAGCCTCCCGTCCCCGGGGACGGCTACTTTGGGCCCTTCACTCGCAGGCCCTTCGGCCACCGATTTGTGAACTTGTCGTGACTCAGGCGGACCGGCGCACCGGAGGGCATCTCCCGGACGAAAATCTGGTAGTTGGAGTCGGCGTGCTCATGCTGACGCGGCGGACAGGCCGCCCAAAGCAGGAATTTTCCATCTTCCTCCATCCAGGGAAAATACTCGTGCCCGAATGGAGCATCGTCATCCTGAACTACTTCGACCGTTCCGTCGGCAATGTTGAACGTCTTGATTCCCGTTCGCTCCTTCACGGATTTCGAGCTGACCCAGGCGAGGGTTTTTCCTTCGTCGAACCAGTTAGGTTCACAGCCATGCCCAACCTTGCGGATATCTCCGGTAGCAATTTCCACAATCCCGACAAACCAGGTTCCAGGATAATTCGAGATGATCGCCGCAAATCTGCCGTCGGGCGACACCGTTGGTTTTATCAACGAAGATCCGTGAAAGATGGAGTCCTTGCGCGGCACCAGGGTAACCGATTCGCCGCCGCCCACCGGAATTTTCACCAGGAATTTTCTACTTCTTTCGAAGTAGATCCATTCGCCGTCGCTGCTGAATTCGGGAAAGGTGCCATCCCTTACGACCAGCTGATTGTCGCTGCCGTCCACTCGGCAGCGGTAAATATCGGCCTCGGCATCACGTTCGACGCTTTTCGCCCGGGCGTATGCGATCCAGTGGCCGTCTGGCGACGGATTAGGGTAGATTTCGTGTGTTTCGGTATCGACCACGGTCTCCAGGTCCGATCCGTCGAGATTCATGCGATAAATGCCGAAGGTGCCGGAACGATTCGAGTCAAAGACAATGTCGTACCCGGGTGCGGCGCCAGTCGGGCGATCGCCGGCACCGGATAATGTACAGAGGTGCAGCACAGCCAGAAAAAAAAAGCCGCAACGCCTAGCCCGCATCCCGAGGATCCATCTCCCACTGCAAAGGCATGTAACAACCCTCAAACGCTGCATCCGCAGTCACTGTGATCGTTGAATGATGATCGAGACGGTGGTAATTCGTCTTGTGATCGGCAGAGTGAACCGAGAAAGACAACAGGTAAATGCCCCGCGCCATTCTCAACTCGCCGATATGCAGCCGGAGAGTTCGGCTTCCCTCTACAAACGGAATGTCGAAATCCTCCAGTTGGGTGTTGTTCCCGTACAATAGCCGCCCCTCGGAATCCGCGATTGAGAAACCGAAGACGGGAGACACGATGCGTTCTTTAGCTTCAAACGCGATGTCCGCCGTAAGTTTCTCCCCGAACCGGAACGATTCGCATGGGGATCGATTGCTGTCATGGATCTCAACATTTTTGATCAGGATTTCGCCGCTCCCCCACTCCCGCCGTAAACCGACCGACTGAAGACTGCGGGAACGCGAGTCGTACGCATCGACAATCGCCTCCGGTTCGCCCAGGCCCTGGACACCCCCTTTTTCCAGAAACAGAATTCGATGACTCACTTTCTTAATCGTCTCCAAGTCGTGAGAAATGATCAGCATCGTTTTCCCCTCGTCTCGAAATTCGCCGATTCGCTCGAGGCATTTTCGCTGAAACGAAACATCCCCCACCGCGAGAACTTCATCCAGAAGAAGAATATCCGGATCGACCTCTACCGCGACCGCGAATCCCAATCGCACGTACATACCCGATGAGTAGTGTTTGACCGGCTGGTCGATGAATTCGTTCAATTCCGCGAACTCCACGATACTCTCGAACCGATCCGCCATGCGGGCGCGAGAAAGCCCCATGATTGCGCCGGCGAGGTAGACGTTCTCCCGGCCGGTCAATTCGGGGTGAAATCCGGCGCCCAGTTCCAGGAGCGAGGAGATTTTTCCATGCGTTTCGACGGATCCGGCGGTCGGCTGTTTGGTGCCCGCCAGCAGCGCCAGCAGGGTGCTCTTGCCGGCGCCATTCGCGCCGACGATGCCGAGAGTTTCGCCGGTTTGCACCGAAAAGGAAACATCCCGGAGGGCCCAGAACTCCTCTCGGGCCTTTCGCCGGCCGGTGATCCAATCAAGCGTCAACGACTTGAGCGTGGATTCGCCCCGGGACTGAAGTAGAAATTTCTTTCCCAGATCCTGCACGTTGATCGCGTGGGTGGTAGCGCCGGTGCCACTCATAATTCATCTCCGAAGCGCTGCTCAAGCCTCGAGAACACTCCGAGCCCGATGAAGAGAATCGCCCAGGAGAGGAGGAAGGGGGCAACGAACATGCCCATAGGAAGTACATCTTCGCTCAAAAGTACGGATCGATAGGAAGTCACGATCCCCGCCATCGGATTGGCGAGATAGCATGCGTGCAAAATCTTTGCGGTATTCTCCGTAATCTGGGTTTGGTCGGCAAGCGCTTCTGTAACCTCGGTGGCATCGGAAAGCTGCGTCCGGGCCGCCAGCGTATCCGTCACATAGGCATTGGTGTACATGACCGGAGATAGAAAAAACCAGGCCAGCAGCATCACGCTCATCAGATGTTCCACGTCCCTGAAGAGCACATTGATACTTGAAACAAGGAGGCTGAGCCCGAGGCACAGGGCAAACTGCGTAAGTAGGATCAGTGGTAAAAAGTATAACGCGGCGGGTTCGGCGTGCCGAAAGAAGAGAAAGACAAGGAGCACAGCGAACGTCAGCAGGTAATTGATGGAATTGGCGCAAACCGTGGAAAGAGGCAGCAAGAAACGGGGGAAAGCGGTTTTCGTAACTAGATTTGCATTCCCAAGGATGGAGTTGAGGGAATCCCCGAGACTCATGGCCACGAATTGCCAGACGATAATGCCGGTGATGAGCGCATTGATGGAAATCTGGATTTTCAGCAGGCGAATAAACGCCCAATAAATCAGGATCAGGAATATGGGCCCAAGGAGCGTCCAGAAGAACCCGAGAACGGAATTCTTATACCGAATCTTCAGATTTCGCTGTACAAGGATCCATAGAAGTTCCCGATGGGAGAGCAGATCTCGCAGAAGGGATCTCATGGCCGTCAGGAGTCAGTCCCGGATTCCGGCGTCACTTCACTCGTTTCCTTGGGGTTCATCCACCGGTTCAACCAGGCCTTGAGCACCGATTGAACGAGGGTTGCCAGGGGAATCGCGAAGAAGACTCCCCAGAAACCCCAGATTCCACCGAAAAAAATCACGGCCACGATGATGGCGACCGGATGCAAGTTAACGACTTCAGAAAGGAGAAGCGGCCCGAGGAGATTTCCGTCAAGCAACTGAATGATGCCGTACGCGATGAGGACCCAGGCAAGTTGCCACGTGAATCCGAAGTCGAAGTATCCGATAATTGCAATGGGTAAGGTCATCACGGCTGCGCCGATGTAGGGAACGAGAACGGAGAGCCCGACGAACAGGCTGATCAGCATGGCGAAATCAAGTCCGAGCGACATGAACGTCACATAACTGGCGGCCCAGACGAGGAGGATCTCCCAGACCTTGCCGCGGATGTAATTGCCGATTTGCAGATCCACGTCACGCCACACCTGCCCCGCCAGCCGGCTTTCCGTGGGGATGAACTGGGTGAACCACGTTTTGATCTTTTCTTTGTCCTTCAAGAAGAAGAAGACCATGAGGGGCACCAAAATGAGATAGATGAGGATGGTGAATAAATTCAGAATTCCCTGCCACGAAACCTCGACCATTCGCGGCCCCATGCTTGTCAGTTCCTGGCCGATATGAGTTACGATTTGCTCTACCTGATTTGTCGCAACCAACTCGGGAAACCGCTCCGGCAGCATCATGAGTTCATCCTGCCCCTTCGTAATCATGACCGGAATTTGCTTTCCCAGATCTACAACCTGCTTGGACAAGAGGGGGAGCAGCCCGCACAGCAGAACGAGAGAAACCATGAAAACAGTAACCACGAAGATGACGCCGAGAATTCTCCGGGCACCCCGCTGCTCAAAGCGGGCGACCACGCCCTCCAGCAGATACGCGATCACCATGCTGGCCAGCACGGGGGCGAGGATCCGGCCAAAAAACAGGATCACCAGGAACCCGGCCAACAGCGCGAGTGCGAGAATCACTACCTGAGGGTCGGAAAAATGACGCCGGACCCAGTCGCGGATGACGTTCATACCCGCTTATGCATTTTCCTCGGCCCGAGGAAAAGGCGAAAAGATGCAAAGTATGCGGGTTACGCGTTACTCAGGTTTCCAATAATCGCGATCAGAGGCAGAAACAGAGCGATGACAATGGTCCCGACGATGACGGCAAGAAACACGATGAGGATCGGTTCGATGACCGACGTAATGCCGACGACGGCATTATCGACTTCATCTTCGTAGTTATCCGCGACACGCTCCAGCATGTCCGGCAATGCGCCGGTCTCTTCCCCGACTTCCACCATACTGACCACGACCGGCGGGAAAATCCCACTCGCCTCGATGGGCGGCGACATGTTTTCCCCTTCTTTCACGGCATCGTGGACCTTGTTGACTGCAACAGCCACCACTTCGTTCCCGGCGGTATCACGCACGATGTTGAGTGCCTGCAGAACCGGTACGCCGGAGTTCATCAGCGTGCCCAGGGTTCGCGAGAACCGGGCAATGGCGGTACGCTGAAGAAGACTGCCGAACAGGGGAATCTTGAACTTGAACCAGTCGATGGCATACCGGCCTTTTTTCGTTCTTCCGAACGCGTAGACGCCGACGACGACCCCCACGATGACGCCAATAACGGCGTACCAGTAATCTACGAGGCCGCGGCTGCTATTGATGACGAAGCGGGTAAGTCCCGGCAACTGCTCATCTCCCAACATATCGGAAAATATCTCTTCAAACTTCGGAATAATGAAAACCATCAGGAAGGTAAGAATCGCCATCGCCATTACCATGACCACGATCGGGTATATCATGGCAGCGGTAACCTTATTCTTTATCTTCTGGGCCTTCTCCATGAACTCAGCAAGGCGGCGAAGCACAATATCAAGGATACCGCCGACCTCTCCTGCTTTCACCATGTTGACGAACAGGCGGTTAAAGATCCGTGGATGCTGGGCGAGAGATTCAGCGAACGTGGTTCCCGACTCGATCGAATCGGCCATTGCCTCGATCGCGTCGCCGAGCACCAGATTCTTTTCCTGTTTCTGGAGGACACGAAGTCCGCGCACCAGGGGCAGTCCTGCGTCAATCAAAGTCGCCAACTGGCGGGTGAATGCCATCAGCACTTTCTGCTTCACGCCGCCCATGTTGGGCATGCGGATTTGCATGTTGAGCCCTTTGGCTCCGCCTTTTTTTGCTTTCTTCCCGAAAAGCGCACCCGCACGCGCCTTGGTACCGGCAGCGCCTACTTCGTCGATGTCTGTTGGAAACAGGCCCTTTTCACGAATGTTGCTGATGGCAGCCGTCTGGTTGCTGGCATCGATCGTGCCTTTCTGTTCCTGGCCCGTCGCATCGAGGGCGATATATGAGAACTTCGGCATGGCTCTTCCCGTCTCCGTTTCTCGCCACTGGTCTCTCCGGAACCACCCGGAAA
This sequence comes from Kiritimatiellia bacterium, assembly GCA_963578625.1. GTDB lineage: Bacteria > Verrucomicrobiota > Kiritimatiellia > SLOV01 > SLOV01 > CAUZEO01. The sequence goes on from CAUZEO010000145.1 coordinate 11,727, forward strand.
GACAGGGACAAATGTCTCTTACGTATAGCGTGTCACTTCATCCACCGTCGTATAGCCGTCCAGGATACATCGGATCCCATCGTCCCGGAGCGTGCGCATCCCCAACTCTACAGCCTTGTCGCGAAGCGCGATGGCCGGCTTCCGCTCGATGATCTGCTCCCGGATAGGGTCCGATACTTGAAGGTATTCGTAAATGCCTCTCCGTCCGAGATATCCAGTGCCGTTGCACTCCGGGCATCCCTTGCCAAAGTAAAAAGGCTGCCCCCCAACATCTTCGGTAGTCAGTCCGAGGCTCCGAATCACGGTCTCATCGGGGTCGTAGGCTTCCCGGCACTTCGAGCAAATGGTTCGGATCAACCGCTGACCCACGACGGACTCCAGAGTCGATGCAATAAGAAAAGGTTCGACGCCCATATCGACCAACCGCGTGACCGCGCCCGGTGCGTCATTGGTGTGCAGCGTGCTGAAAACAAGGTGACCAGTAAGAGAGGCCTGAATCGCGATTTGGGCGGTCTCCAGGTCCCGAATTTCCCCGACCATAATGATGTCCGGGTCCTGCCGCAGGAATGCTCGCAATGCGCGAGCGAACGTGACGCCGGTGGCCTCACTCACTGGGAGTTGGACGATTCCGTCAATATCGTACTCGACCGGCTCCTCAGCGGTAAGGAGCTTGCTTTCGATCTTGTTGATCG
>CAUZEO010000146.1:0-12301 GCA_963578625.1 Kiritimatiellia bacterium
TTGGCCCAGCGGGGAAGTTTCTCCGTTTCCCCACCGTGTTCTGGGTAGCGAGTAGTGACGCCGCGGTTCAAGCTGTGTGTGTGACAGGGATGGTTGCGGCGCTTGTCGCGGGGCTGGGTCTGCTGGGCCCCCTGCCTTTTTTTTTGATGTGGGTCCTCTACTTGTCCATATGCACGGCCGGCCAGATTTTCCTGGGGTATCAATGGGACATCCTGCTTCTGGAAACTGGGTTTCTTGCGATCTTCTTCGCCCCGTGGCGGGTGCGGCCCGGCCTTCGGTTCGCGCGGGAGCCTTCGCGCATCATCCTTTTTTTATACCGATGGCTCATGTTCCGGCTGATGCTGGGATCGGGGCTGGTCAAGATCGGCAGCGGAGACGAAACGTGGTGGCCCTTGATGAGCGCCATGTCGGTTCACTATGAGACCCAGCCGATCCCCACCTGGACTGCGTGGTATATGCATAACCTGCCGGCGGGCATGCACAAACTCTCGACCGCATCAACCCTGATGCTGGAACTCCTGGTACCTTTTCTCCTGTTTGCCCCACGCCGGCTCCGCCTACTGGCGGCATGCTCCTTCATTGGGCTGCAGATTATTATTCTCTCCGCTGGTAACTATACGTTTTTCAATTGGCTCACCATCGTGCTGTGCATTCCATTGCTTGACGACTCGCTGCTCCCTGCGAAACTCCGAAATCGAATCGTACGCATCGACATGAAAGACGGACCCCGATGGCTCGGCGCAAGCCTTGCCGTCGTCCGACTCACTCTTCTCTGCCTCCTCCTGACGGTTTCCTGTGGCCTGTTTTTCGGGCAAGCAAATCGGTTTCTCACCCGATTTCAACTCGGCGGAGAATACCGGATGGTCAGACCGATTTCGGAACTGTACCGCGCCATTTCACCGTTCCGTTCGATCAGCACCTACGGCCTCTTCGCGGTTATGACGACAGACCGGCCGGAGATTACGATCCAGGGCAGCGTGGACGGGAGAGAATGGAAGGAGTACGTATTTAAATACAAACCCGGCCCCAGGGACCGCGCGCCGCCGTTCGTCGCTCCACACCAACCGCGCCTGGACTGGCAGTTGTGGTTTGCCGCGCTGAGATCGTATCAAAACAACTCGACCCGGGGCTGGATGGAGCCTTTCCTGACCCGTTTGCTCCAGGGATCGGAACCGGTGCTTGCTCTTCTCTCGGAAAATCCGTTTCCCCATCATCCGCCGAAATATGTGCGCGCGATCATCAGCGACTACCGGTTCACCGACCCGGCCACGCGAAAAGAAACTGGAAATTGGTGGAGCAGTTCCGGTGACCGCCTGTACGCCCCGCCACTTCGTTTGCCGGAGGAGATCGAGCCATCCGAGTGAAATTCACCGAAATTCGCGGTGCAAAAGAGCAGGCGAATCTGGCAGTATCCCTGAAGACATGATTTTTACCGTTCTTTTCGCCCTTTTCATCACCATCCCGATCCTCGAGATTGCTTTGCTCTTGAGCGTAAAAGACTTCATCGGGTTCAACGGCACTTTGGCGCTGGTGGTCGCGACGGCACTGTTGGGAGCGTGGCTGGCACGGTGGCAGGGGCTTCGGCAAATCGCGCTGATTCAGAAAGAGTTGGAGACAGGACGCATGCCCGCGCCTCAATTGCTCGATGGGGTCCTGATTCTCGGCGCCGGCATCGTTCTCCTGACCCCCGGATTGATTACCGACGCAATTGGCTTTTTTCTTCTCCTGCCCCCGGGACGGGCAGTGATCAAGCGGATCGTGAAGCGAGCCATCGAGAAAAAGATGAGAAGCGGGACCATAGACGTCGTCTCGTGGGAGGAATAAAGTAGTCATCCACACCTGCCCCCCGAATTAAAGTGGGCACATTATTAGGTTTGGTGATTGTAGCTTCCCCCAAACCTGGAAATTCGACATTGGACATTTTCCGATTTCTGCCACTTGCAGGAGCCTGTACGGCATCGGAAATGTCGAATATCGAATGCACAATATCGAATGTCGAAGGATTTGCTCCGCGTGGTTGTTTCATCGTCGGTCATTCCCGGAGGCACATGGCACCTTGGCGGAGTGTGATGGATGGTTTATTCATGGCAATTCCTGCACCAATGATGTAGCGTAGAACCATGCTGCAAGACGGATACGGCCGAAAAATTCATTATCTTCGCATATCCTTAACGGATATGTGCAACCTCAGGTGTGTCTACTGCATGCCGGAGGACATGACGTTTCGTCCGGACCCCGAACTGATGACAGAGCGGGAAGTCATTCGCCTGGCCGATCTGTTCGCGGGACTCGGTTTCAATAAATTCCGGCTCACCGGGGGCGAGCCCACTCTGCGCCCGGACCTGGTATCCATCGTGAGGCATTTGCGCGAGACCCCCGGGGCGAAATCGGTAGCGATGACAACCAACGGTGTGTACCTCCGCCACCTTGCCGCGCCGCTTAAGGAGGCGGGAATGGACCGGGTCAACATCAGCATCGATACTCTCAACCCGAAAAAGTTCAAACAGATGACGCGCTGGGGCAACGTCGAAGAGGTGTTGGACGGCATTGCCGTCGCGGAGCAGCACGGGCTGGAGGTGAAACTCAACGCCGTGGTCGTCCGGGGATTCAACGACAAAGAGGACGTCGCGGAACTGGCCGCGCTTTCCCTCGAGCATGGATGGCAAATTCGTTTCATTGAAATCATGCCTTTCGGCAGCGTGGCCTCCTTTCAAAAAGAACACATTGTCTCGGAAAAGGAATTGAGAGCAACCATCGAAGGCAAGCTGGGACCGATGGCCCTGCAGAACGACGGGATTCTTGACGGGGAAGCGCGGCTGTTCAAGTTGGAGAATGCGGTAGGCACCATCGGATTCATCAGTTCCGTCAGCGCACCCTTTTGCGCCGGCTGCAATCGAGTGCGGTTGACCGCGGACGGGAAATTGCGGCTTTGCCTTCTCCGTGACCGGGAAGTCGATCTCCTCACCCCTCTGCGCGCCGAAGCGGACGACGACACGTTACGGGATCTGATCTGCCGCGGCATCTACAACAAGCCGTGGGGCCACGGCCTCGCCGAGGATATCCATCCTCAACTTCGCGTGATGTCCGAAATTGGTGGATGATTACTGTACCGGAAGCTGAACGAACCATTCTCGAATCCATCGAGAAATGTTCCGCGGCCCGGGTGCCGCTGGCGGATGCCCAGGGCCATATTTTGAGGCAGCCGATAGACGCTGACCGGGATCTCCCCCCTTTTGATCGCGTTACGATGGACGGCATTGCCGTTGCCGCGGACACCTCACGCTCCGTAAGAACGTATCGAATAGAAGCAATCCAGCCGGCAGGAGCGGAGCCACTGGCATTGGTACAGCCTGGAGGCGGCTGCATCCAGGTGATGACGGGGGCTGTGCTTCCGAAGGGATGCGACTCCGTGATCCCGGTGGAAGAAATCTCCATTAACGGAGAATCCGCTACCGTGTCGGCGAACCTGAAGCTGACGATGGGCCAGTTTGTACACCGGCAGGGCTCGGATGAAGAAATGGGCGCAACCCTGCTGCATTCCGGCTGCGTGTTGACCTCTCCACGCATCGCCCTCGCTGCGACAACCGGCATCGCGGAAATCCTGGTCACCCCCTTTCCGAAAGTTGCCGTTGTTTCGAACGGTGACGAACTGGTCGATATCGGCACGCCGGTGCTTCCGCATCAGATACGCCCGTCCAACAACTACGGGATGCTCGCTGCTCTGAAGCGCAGGGGGTTCAGGAACGTAACCAACGCGCATCTTCCGGACGACCCGGGGATCATCGAGAACAGGTTGCGGCAACTGCTCGAATCGCACGATGCGGTGGTTCTAAGCGGCGGAGTATCAGCGGGCGACCGCGACTTTATTCCCCGGGCCCTGGCGAATCTTGGCGTGAAAAGCCTTTTCCATAAAGTCAGTCAGCGACCAGGAAAGCCGATGTGGTATGGGACCGCGGAAGCCGGACAACCGGTCTTTGCCCTGCCGGGAAATCCCATTTCCACGCTGGCCTGTTTTCATCGGTTCGTTCTTCCGGCTCTGAATTACATGATGGCCGCGAATCCGCCCGATCCAATCTACGCGCAAATGGGCGAGGCCGAATCGTTCGATCTTCCCCTGACCTACTTTCGGCCCGTTCGGGAGACGTCCGGCAAGGACGGAATACTTCGTGTCGTCCCCGCGCGCTACCAGGGGTCGGGAGATCTGGCCGTGCTGGCAAAGAGTGACGGATTCGTGGAATTAGCTCAGGACATCAATGCCTTTCCGGAGGGAACGGTGGTTCCCTATACGCGATGGGGATGAGGAAGGCGTACCATTCTTGGTTTTGAATTTTTGATTGGAACCTGCGACGTGGAGGACCGTAAAGTAGCGGAAGTCGCCAAGACTTCCGATCGGCGACGAACAAGCCCGACAAAGCCACAAAACAGCCCCGGAGCAGCACGAGCCCAACCAAGAATCCGAACTACTAAATACACTGAATCTACGAAACAGTGGCACAGCAACCAAAGAAGGAAGAACCGCGAATGGACGGAAGCGGGAACGAATTGGGAAAATCGTAGTACAAATTCAGCAAATCGAGCGGCCAGGCGTTGGAAAAGTTTCCCCCCGATTGGATTCACTCTTTACGTGATTCGCTAAATCTGACACGACAGCATCACACTTGCAGTCAATCATGACCACCCACGAACAAAACTTCTCTCACCTCGACGGGCAGGGCCGCCCGCAAATGGTGGATGTCAGCGCCAAGGAAAAGTCCGCGCGCTCCGCCACCGCCCGCTCCGTGGTGAGACTTCAACCGGAAGTGTTGAATCGCCTTGTCGAGAATCAGCATCAGAGCCCCAAGGGTCCTGTCTTCCAGACTGCCATCCTCGCGGGGACCATGGCAGCCAAGAAAACTTCGGAATTGATTCCCCTGTGTCACCCCATTCCACTCGAAGCCTGCCGGATCGAAATCCAGGTTGATGGAGAACGAGACATCGCCATCACTTGCACCTGCAAAACCTCGCAGAAAACCGGCGTGGAGATGGAAGCGCTAACCGGAGCTTCCGTGGCGGCGTTAACGGTATACGACATGTGCAAAGGGTTGTCGCGCGGAATCGAGATCGTTGAAACGGTTCTGGTAGAAAAGTCGGGCGGGAAACGGGACTACAAACGTCCCGAATCAGGATAGTGGCATGCAGGATCAACCTGGAGCAATCGTCACAGTGACCTGGCATGCCATGCTGCGGGAAAAGACGGGACGGGCCCAGGAGGAGGTCTCGACACGCGCAGCTACGCCCGCTGAATTATTTCTGGAGCTTGCAGCCCGGTATGAATTTTCAATTCCGGCTGATTCCATTCGTTTCGCGGTTAATGGCGAAATCGTATCTTCAAAGGACGGGCTTCAGAACGGTGACCGCGTATCGTTTTTGCCGCCGGTCAGTGGGGGGTGATTCGTGGGTGCATTTCGTCTCACAACCGAACCCATCGAGCCGTTTCGACTCGAGTCGGAATTAGAGAATACGGTCACCGGCGCCCTCGTCACCTTTGCAGGTCGAGTGCGGAACCGGAACGAAGGCAGGGACGTCCTCCATCTTTTCTATGAAGGCGCGAATGAAATAGCGAGCACGGAGTTCGAGCACATTGAGACGGAAGCCCGGTCTCGATTCGAAATTGAGGACATCCGCTGCGCTCACCGGATCGGCAAGCTTGAACTCGGAGAAATCGCGGTGTGGATCGGAGTGAGCGCCCGTCATCGGGGAGCGGCGTTCGACGGATGCCGATATCTGATCGACGAATTGAAGCAAAGATTGCCCATCTGGAAAAAGGAGCACTACGCGGATGGGGATTCAGGCTGGATTAATCATTCATGAGCAACCTAGGCGTAGCACGGGTATCCCGTGTAGCGAAGCCAACGGCACAGAACCTCCGCCGTGGCATGGGCTTCCAGCCCGTGTCTGAGCAGGGAAAGAAGACGGATTGAACACGAAGCGCGCAGGCTACTCGCTTGCGCTTCTTTTCCGCGGCCCGGGTGCCGACACGGGCCGGAGGCCCCGTGCTACTCTTTATTCACCATCCAGGCGGAGAAATCTTCGAGAAATCCAATGAACCCATCCAAGTGCTCAGCGGGAAATTCGTACGCTTCCGCTGCGTTTTCAAGGACCTTCTTGAAACAGTCCAGCCACACCTTCCGCGCGTGTTCGTCGATCGGAAAATTCAGGTGTCGCCGTCGCATCATGGGCGGGCCATACAACTCCTGGTACAGGGGAGGACCGCCAAGGACACCGACAAAGAACGCAGCGCTTTTTTGAGATGCCATCTTCATGTTTTTTGGGAACAGCGATCGAAGCTCCGACTTTTCCAACTCGATATAGAAATCCTCCATCATGCGAAAGATGTTCTTCCTTCCCATCGTCCCGTAAACTTCCCGGCTGGGACCCTCCTGCGGCGGGCCGCACGGCGGAATGTGGATTACCCAGTTCAAAGGAGCGCTTCCTTCCACTGTTCTTCCTTGAATCCGACCAGCCCGAAATCCTCGCCGATTAAAAATGGCCGTTTCACGAGGTTGCCGTGGGTGGCAAGAAGATTGATTTTCTGAGCCGTGGTCAGCGTTCGCATCCGGTCGGAGAGACCGAGATTCCGGTAGGTGCCTCCGCTGGAATTGAAGAGCTTCTTCAGATCACTTCCGAGGTACTCGGCCATGCGCCGAAGCTCCGTTCTTGAGGGCGGCTTTTCCCGAATTGATACGGCAGCAAAGTCAATTCCGTTCCCCTCCAGAAACGACTTCGCCTCCCGGCAGGTCGAACATCCGTCGTACATGTAAAATTTCAACATCGCTTTTCTCCGCACAGAAAATTGGTGTTCGGTTCTCGGTTCTCGGTTCTCGGTGTTCACAGTTGACTGAGTTGTGCTCGATCTGGCCACCGGTGGCGCAACACCATCTGATTTTCAAAGATGAGAGCCCCTGTTACGTGAACTTTGTCGAAAACAGGCTCGCCGAAGCTCGCGACGAAGGCAATCTACAAGGTTCTCTCAAACAAGAACATGCCGGCAGACAGTGCGTTTCATCCTTGTTTCTAAGTACAACTCAGTCAACTGTGAAAACCGAGAACTGAAAACCGAGACCCACGGCCGTTGGCCGCACTAACAACAAGATTCTCACCGTGAAACTTCTCCTCACAGGTTCCGGAGGCCTCATAGGCTCCGCGGTAAGCGAAAAACTGCACGGCCGGGGGCATGAGCTTCTGAAACTGGTCCGTCGAAAGTCGACGGACGAATCCGAACTGACCTGGGACCCCAATCACGCCGGGGACCTTCGAGATCCAAGACTGAATGGCCTCGCGGGAGTCATTCACCTGGCCGGTGAACCCATTGCCGGGATCTGGTCTGCCGCAAAAAAGCGGCGAATTCATGAAAGCCGGGTCCGGGGGAGCGCTCTACTAGCCCGGAGCCTGGCGAAACTGGAACAGCCCCCGGCCCGACTGATCATCGCTTCCGGAATCGGCTTTTACGGCGACACCGGTGAGAGGAAAGTTGACGAAAGCGAACCGAACGGGGAAGGGTTCCTCGCCGGCGTCTGTCGTGATTGGGAAGCCGCCTCCGGACCGGCGCGCGACGCGGGGATCCGGGTAGCGATTGCCCGGTTCGGCATTGTACTCAGCGGCGGCGGCGGGGCGCTCACCGCGATGCTACCCCCCTTTCGCTTCGGCCTGGGCGGTATCGCCGGAAGTGGCAGGCAATACATGAGTTGGATTTCCCTCGAAGACGCCGCTCGCGCGGTAATTCATCTGCTCGAATCGGAATCCATCCGCGGTCCGGTAAATATCGTCGCCCCCTGTCCGGTAACGAACGCGAAATTCACGCTCGCCCTCGGACGGGAACTGGGCCGTCCCACAATTCTGCCGGCTCCTGCATTTCTGCTTCGGCGGCTTCCCGGCGGCATGGCGGATGAAACCATCCTGTCCAGCTCCCGCGCAGTGCCCGGGGTTCTACAGGGTACCGGGTTTGAGTTCGAGCACCCCACGGTAGAAGAAGGACTTCGCAACGCTTTAAAGTAGTCGATTCGCCTCAATCACGCGGCCGGGAAAATCTGAAATGATTCCGTCGACATCGCAATCGCAGGCTTTTCGAATTTGCTGATCTTCATTGCAGGTAAAGGTGAACACGCGCAGGCCGGCAGCGTGGAGGGTCCGAACTACATTCGGCTCAAGATGTTGAATATCAAAATCGACCGCCTGGAATTCACGAATCTCTTCAATCCATGAGTCGAATCGATCGCGCGGTGGTTCGTTGATGTTGAGCATGCACGGAACATGTGGCAGATGTTCCTTACTCTTCCGAAGCAGCGATGGAGCAAAGGAGAGAATCACGCTGCGGTGCAAGCCGTCCGAATCTCGGAGCGCATTCGCCACACTACGCACCAGCGCGTGCTCCTGCTCCGTACCGCAATCCGGATCATAACTCTTCAACTCCACCAGAAGCACAACCTCCGGACATTCGGCCAGCACCTGGCTCAGCGAGGGAATTCGTTCCTCTGAGAAAGACGGGTCGAACCAGCTTCCGGCGTCAATGCCGGACAAGGCCGTCCAGTCCAGATCGCGAACCGCGATCTCATCGCCGCAAACGCGCTCCAAGGTTTCATCGTGAATCACAACGGGAACTTCATCCCGGCTCAGCTGCACGTCGAATTCGATTGCGTGAACCCCGTCAAATTGTTCCGCGGCGCGAAACCCCGACAACGTATTCTCGGGAAATGCGGATGAGAGTCCTCTGTGCGCGATTACGCGGCGCGCAATCGCCGGGTCCAGGAATGAGATCCCGCGCTGCAGGTTGCTTTCAGTGTTCATCGATATTGGGTATAATTCAGATGAGTGAGGGGAAACTAAAAAAATGTCTCCTAATATGACTTTCGAAAAGGTTGTGCTATAGTTAGCTGACAGCGATCGGAAGGGCGATGATGACCGACGATAACACAAAGGCGCAAAAGGATCGATCAAAGTCGTGGCAGGTTGAGGTAGCGGTCCTGGAATCCGTGTTCGACAACATGAACGAGGGCGTTGTCATCACAGACACGGATGGAAACTTCAGGTTCGTGAATCCCGCGGGTCGAAAAATCGCGGGAATCAGCGAAGGCAATCCGGAAGCAACCGAATGGCAGTCGGAGTACGGGATTTTCAAAACAGATCGAACGACCCCGATCGCGACTGAAGATCTGCCATTGTACCGTGCGATGAGTTCCGGCACGGCGTCTCGCAGGGACATTTTCATGCGAACAACTCTTCTGCCTGAAGGTGCATTCCTGAGCGTTGCGGCCAGTCCCCTGAGCAATGCGGACGGCGTCTTGATCGGGGGCATTGCCGTTTTTCATGACATTACCGAGAGGACGAATATTGAGCAGACCGTTCGCGAATCAGAACAGCTTCTCCGGATCCTGGTGAACAACTCCCCGGACATCATTTTGCTTACGGATCCCGACGGGATCATTCGTTTCACCAACACCTCGCTGCCGGGAATCAATATTCTGGCGATTCTCGGCACCCACCTCGCAGAATACCTGCCGGCCACCGTGGTCGAACGGTATTTGAACGAGTTTCAGTCCGTCGTCGATTCGGGTATGGCCGGTGACATTGAAATCGAGTCGCTTGATGGTAAAACCTGGTTCTGCCGGACAATCCCGATCCAGCACAACGGGAAAACCCATCGAGTGATGATCATTGCTGCCGATGTGACCACGAAACGCCGTCACCAGGAGGAGCAGGATCGGGCCAACCGAATGGAGGCAATGGTTCGCGTCGCCAGTCAGATTGCGCATGACTTCAACAACCTGCTCTCTCCACTGGTCGCCTATCCAAGCCTGATTCGAAACGCCCTCCCCGATGACAGCCCCGCGCACGAGATGCTGGATGATATAGAATACACGGCGGGCAAGATTGCCGAGACGAATCGCGATCTCCTCACGCTGGGCCAGGCAGGGCATTTCGAATCCAGGCCCATTTCGCTAAACGACCTCGTACGGAAAGCGGTGTCGGCTAAGACGTTTAGCAACGATGTGCAGTTGGAGACGAGATTCGCATCGGACCTGCCGCTTATTCTTGGGTCTGAAGCCCAACTGGTGCGCGTGGTTGTAAACCTGGTGGTGAATGCGCAGAACGCACTGAATGGCAGCGGAACTATTTTTGTCGGCACGCATTTGGACGAATCTCCAGCACCGCCCGAAAACGCCCGACGTTTCGTCCCCGGCCCGCATGTATGCGTGACGGTAACCGATACGGGTCGCGGAATTCCCACTTCGAGAATTCACCAGGTATTCGAGCCTTTTTTCAGCATGAACGGGTCCGACGGGCATCTGGGCAGCGGGCTTGGTTTGAGTGTTGTTCAATCCGGGGTGGAGGACCACGGCGGGTTCATCGAGCTGAAAAGTGAACTGGGAAAGGGCACCACTTTCCGCCTCTTTTTCCCCACCTCAGACGTGCAGGAGGTGGAGTCGGCCGCCGCGGCAACTGAAGGCGGGAACGAGCTGGTACTGGTGGCGGATGACGACCCGATTCAGCGGCGGGTCATTGAGCATCTTCTCAGACGTCTGGGATACAAAGTCACGATCGTGGACAGTGGCGAGTCGGCCGTAGCGCATTCGCGGGAAACGGAGTACGACCTCGTGGTTCTGGATATGGCTATGAAAGGGATTGACGGAGCGGAAGCACATCGGAAAATCCGGGAAATCTATCCGGACCAGAGTGTCCTCATTGTCTCCGGGTATGCGAAAACGGACCGCGTCGAGCAGGTGTTGAAAGATGAAAGCACCGCTTTCATCTCAAAACCGGTAAGCCCGGCAACGCTGGCCGCCGCGGTGCGCAACGTACTCGACAACAGGCCTGCGGCAACCCGGTAAGAATTTTGGATTTCGAATTGAGCGGATTCCCAAGTAGCGGAAGCCGCCTGGACTTCCGGTCGGCGACGGAATAGCCCTACCTGAAAACACTACGCAGCGTGCTATATAGTGTTTTTTGAATTCAAAATTGCTTCCGCGTGCTTCGTGGACGACTCTCCGTCAAAACAAATGGGTGCGGACTTCAGTCCGCAACGCCTAAACGCGGAATGAATTCCGCGTGACCGACAGCGCAGTGGCCTCCGCGGCAGATACAGCGCATTTTCTGCTGCAACTTGATGAATCCTCCGGCATCAACCCCTTTTGTCGTGATTTTAAACGAGGTTCCGTTCCAAACTCGATTGCGATTAGGATTACGACAAAGAACTCGAAACGCGAAATGATAAACGATATACGGATTTTTTTTGTGCTGCAGGGGACATCTTCCCCACTCAGATACCGCCCCCCCTGTACTGAAACAGGTACAGCAGATACCCTGCATAAATTGCCAGCATCAGGATCCCTTCCCATCGCTTCAACTGGCGATCGCTCTTCATCAGGGGGAAAACGATAAATGCGACCAGGAGCATGACTCCGAGATCCACTTTGGATATCCCGGTAACGGGAATCGGAGAGGCCACGGCCGCCGCACCGGTCACCGACAGAATGTTGAAAATATTTGAGCCGATCACGTTGCCGACGGCGATGTCCCCCTTTCCCTTCAGCGCGGCGGAAATTGAGGTCGCGTGTTCAGGAAGGCTGCCGCCAATTGCGACGACGGTGAGCCCGATAACCGCCTGGGTGACGCCCCACGCCTCCGCCAGAACGACAGCGCCCTTGAGAATCCAATTGGATCCAAGAATCAGCAGCCCGGGGCCGGCAACGATGAAAGTGAGGGTGGCAGGTAGCCGCATTTTTTGCGCGATTTCCACTTCGTCATCATAGTGCTTGATCCCCTCCGAATCTTTCTCGCGCCTGGCCAGCGCGATGGTAACCATGCAGTAGACCAGAATGCCCGCCAGGAGAAGGGCACCGTGGAGCCGGGTAAGCGTGCTCAACATGAACAGGGCGGCGCCGATCAAAGTGACCCCGATCATGATGGGCAGGTCGAAGCGCAGGACTTGCAGGTGAATCGTGATCGGCCGGACCAGCGCTGCGGACCCCAGGATGAGCACGATGTTGCAGATGTTGGATCCGATGACGGTTCCCAATGCGATCTCGCCCTGCCCGGAGAGCGAGGCCTTGACCGCGACGACCAGTTCGGGACTGCTGGTTCCGAAGGCAACGACGGTGAGACCGACTACCAGCGGGGAAATGCCATTCCGAAGCGCCAGGGCCGAAGCGCCCCGCACCAGCAACTCGGCGCCGACTACCAGTACGATGAATCCGACCAAAATCGTGATAATTGCAGCAGTCATTTCAATGGGCACTGATCGTCGGCCATGTTCGGCGCCTGGGCA
>CAUZEO010000147.1:0-12230 GCA_963578625.1 Kiritimatiellia bacterium
AGAAAGCGGACCGCTCGGGGGAGTCCAGCATGTCGCGAAACTGTTCGTACAACAGGTCAAACTCGGTATTGGAGAAATTGGTCCGGTTGGGTCCGGGCGATGCGTTCGGCCCGTAAAAGAGCTGCAAGAAATTCTGAGCATCCGGATAATCGGCGATCCAACTCAGCCGGAAACTCTGGGCCTGCCTACGTTCTAGACGGCTGAAAAACGCAGGAAGCGTGCTGTATTTCGGCACGATGCGAATTCCGATTTTGTCCATGAAAGAAGCAACCAGTTCGACTCCTTCGCGCATCTCGGGGCTTTCCGCGTTGCCGATCTCCACCTGGATTGTCAGTCGGCGGTCCGTCTTCGGATCGATGCCCTCCGGATAGCCCGCAACCATCATCAACTGTCGCGCGCGCTGAAGATCGAATGCATAGGGAACGGGTCGATTCGAATAACCGGCGACGCCCGGAGGAATGGGACCGTTCGGCCGAATGATCCGGAAGTTGTACTGGGACAGCCATTTTCCGGTGTCGAAGGCGTAAGCCATCGCCTGGCGTAACTCCTTGTTCGAACCGACAACCGGATCATCCATGTTGAACCCGAAATAAATAAGAGTCATCGTTGGCGCGGAGGAGAGAGTGATGCCGCGGGAGGTAAGCGACTCGTCGAGCCTCTTTTCGTCGGTCATGACCGAGTCCCAGTTGTCCTTGGTAATCCCGGACGTACCCAGTCTTCCCGTAAGAAACATGAGCCATCGCGTTGACGGGTCCGAGACGACAAACTCGACGATCCGGTCAATGATGGGGATTTCCTTCCCCGCGTCATTGAGCAGATCTATTTCGCCTTGATCTGAAGCGCCGCGGGACGGGTAGACTTCGCGCCGGCCTGTTTCCGCCCATTTCGGATTTCTCACGAACTCGATGCTATAGTTTCGTCGCCATTCGTGCAGCGTATAGGGACCCGTCCCGACCGGATGGTTGATATACTGGTCCCCGTAAAACTCAACCGCTTCCCGGGCAACGACGAAGCTATAGTGCATGCACAGCACCCACAGCAGTTGGGGATAGGGTCTTTTGAGTCGAATCTGCAGGGTATACCGATCCGGAGCGTTCAATCCGGGGATCCTTTCGTCATAGCGGGTTGGCTGCTTGAGATCCCGGGTCTCGCTTCGCCATGCATCGAGCCCGATAATACGATCATCGAACACCCAAAACCCGGGCGAGCTGTTCTTGATATCGGCAATTCGTTTCATGGAGTAGACGAAGTCTTGTGCCACCAATTCCCTGCCCTTGCCGTCCGACGCGGTAAAACAGGGGTCGTCCTGGAAATAGATTCCTTCCCGAATCTTGAATGTGTACGTAAGACCTTCTTCGGAGACATCGGGCAATGCCTGAGCCAACAATGGTTCGACTTGATACGGGCGCTCGAGGTAGGAGTACTGAAGGAGACCCTCATTGATCCTGGCAATGGAAAGGATGGAAACGGCATCGCTCACGGCGGCCGGGTCGAGTCCGCGGATGGAATAAATTTGGCCATGAAAGACCATCTCTTCATCCGCACTCGACGTCCCCAGGTTGTCAGACCCGCAACCGGTAACAATGAAGAGCAGAAGCGCCACGGCAGGAAGCAGGGCCGAGGCGGACACTGGACTACTCACTCAGCAGGGTCCGTCACCGATTCATCCGGCACCGCCGCAGGCGGCGCGTCAATCTCGACCACGGGGGGCACGACGACGGCATCACCGGCAGGAAGTGGCGACGCTTCGGTTCCCGGAAAATCCAGAGGAAGAGTGTCGATCGGGACCGAATCCAGGTTGCTGCCATCTTGAGGTGCAGGAGCCTCCAAATCCACATCCCGAATTTCGAATTCCCCCCCACTGCCCCTTTCCATGACAGACGGGTCCTTCTCATCCTGTCCTGCGAAATGTAATGCGATCAGCATCGTGTCCAGCATGAAGAAGGTAGCAAGGATAATGGTAATCTTCGTCAGTACGTTTCCGGCCCGGGCACCGAACATGGAGTCCCCACCGCCGCCTCCGAAGGCAGAACCGGAGAGGCCACCGCCTTTCGATTTCTGAAGGAGGATCACCGAAATAAGCAAGAAGCTGCTCACAACCTCCAGCACCAGCAGAATAGGTAAAACAATATTCATCTATTTCCTTCTCTCTCCACTTTCATCGGGCGCCAGCCTTGACGATTTCCACAAACGACCGGACATCGAGGCTCGCCCCACCGATAAGCCCGCCGTCAATGTCTTGCTGCGAAAATAAATCCGCTGCGTTTTCTGCCTTTACGCTGCCACCGTACTGAATTCGCACGAAATCGGCAACCGATTCGCCCACCAAGGATCCAATCACAGATCGAATCAGCGCGTGGGCCTCCTGGGCCTGCTCCGGAGTCGCGGTCCGGCCGGTGCCGATAGCCCATACCGGTTCATAGGCCAGAATCAGGCCACTAAACGCCTCTTCAGGCAAGCCCCGCAGGCTTTCCCGGACCTGGCGCTCGACAATCTCGGCCATGGAACCCGAGTCACGCTCCTCCATGGTTTCTCCCACGCAGACAATCGGTTGGAGGTTGGCACTTTGAGCCGATTTGACCTTTTCATTAACGATTTCGTCCGTTTCTCCAAATAGTATACGCCGTTCACTGTGTCCGAGAATGACGTAGTGGCAAAATAATTCGCGCAACATGGGCGCACCAATCTCACCGGTATATGCGCCGGACCCTTGCGCGTGCATGTTTTGGGCGCCGAGATCCACCAGGCTCCCCGTAAGTGCCTCGCTCACGGAGGCCAGCGCGGTAAAGGGAGGACAAAGCACTACGTCGACCCCCTGAAAATCGCCAAGTTCACGCAATATCTGGCCAACCAGATCACGCGCCTCCGCGACGGTCTTGTTCATCTTCCAGTTGCCGGCAATGATTGGTTTTCTCATGGGAGTAAACTACGCATCGGTGAGAGCCGCCACGCCGGGTAGTTCTTTTCCTTCCAGAAATTCAAGGCTTGCGCCGCCACCGGTGCTGATGTGGGTCATTTGGTCGGCCAGTCCAGCTTTGTTGATGGCGCTGGCCGTGTCTCCGCCACCAATGATGCTGATGCAAGGGGCGGCGGCAACGGCCTGCGCCACTGCGATGGTGCCCACCGCGAATGGCTCCATCTCAAAGCATCCCAGGGGTCCGTTCCAGACCACCGTTCCTGCACCCGCAACGACCGAGGCGAACAGTTGCCGTGTCTCGGGGCCGACATCGAGCCCTTCCCAACCCTCCTCGATTCCACCCACTCCAACGACACGGGTATTGGCTTCTGCGCTGAAGTCGTCTGCAATGACCGTATCCACGGGCAGCAACAACCGAACGCCGGCCTGCGATGCCCGCTCGAGGATCTCGGCGGCCAGATCAATCTTATCTTCCTCTACCAGCGAATTTCCGGTGGGATGACCCTGGGCCCGGAAAAATGTGTATGCCATCCCCCCTCCGATCAACAGGCTGTCCACTTTTCCAATCAGGTTCATGATCACGTCAATTTTTCCACTGATCTTCGCACCGCCCAGAATCGCGACGAACGGACGCTTAGGCTCGGCAAGAACGCGGCCCAGGTATTCGAGCTCTTTCTCAAGAAGGAACCCGGCGGCGGCGAGGTCAAAGAATTCCGTCACGACCGCCACGGACGCATGGGCGCGGTGCGCGGTGCCGAATGCGTCATTTACATAGCAGTCGCCATAGGAGGCCAAGTGCTTTGCGAATGCTTTTTGGCACAATTTCATGGCCGATTTCGCGGCAGCTCGGGCTTGAGCGGATTCATTTTTGTCAACGGCCGTTTTGCCTTCTTCTTCCGGGTGGAAACGAAGGTTTTCCAAAAGAATGACTTCACCGGGCTGGAGTTGATCGACCGCGGACCGGGATCCATTCCCGATGCAATCCTTCATGAATTGGACCGGGCGGTTGAGCATTTCGGAGAGTTTCGCGGCAACTGGCTTCAGGGTCATCGAGGAATCGACTTTGCCGCCCGGGCGTCCGAGATGACTCATTAGCACCACGGATGCGTTACCGTCCAGCAAGTGCTGAATGCTGGGAAGCGCCGTAGATATCCGGGTGTCGTCCTCGATCTTCCCGTCCTTCAGAGGCACATTGAAATCCACGCGCATCAAAACGCGCCGACCTGCGGTCTCCAGATCCCGAATGGACTTCTTATTCATTATTTGCGGATACCGTGCGGAGTTTGAGGGATCGGGATTGTTTCACCTACGAAGCGATATGCGAGATCAGGTCGAGAACCTTGTTCGAATACCCCCACTCATTATCGTACCAGGCGATGAGTTTCATAAACCGGTCGTTCAGCGGGACACCCGCGTCCGCGTCGAACACGCAAGTGCACACCTCGCCGATGAAATCGGAAGAGACTACCTTGTCCTCGGTGTACCCCACGATTCCCTTCATCGGACCTTCTGACGCGGAGCGGAACGCGGCCTTCACATCGGTATAGGTGGCGGGATTGTTCAGCCGACAGGTGAGGTCAACGACGGAGACGTCCGCGGTGGGCACCCGGAACGCCATGCCGGTGAGCTTGCCGTCCAACACGGGAATTACTTTGCCGACAGCCTTGGCCGCTCCCGTGCTGGAAGGGATGATATTGAACGCGGCTCCGCGGCCTCCGCGCCAGTCCTTGCCGGAGGGTCCGTCCACGGTTTTCTGGGTGGCGGTGGTTGCATGGACCGTCGTCATCAGCGCTTCCTCAATTCCCCAATTGTCATGGACGATCTTGGCCATCGGCGCGAGACAGTTGGTTGTGCACGATGCGTTTGATACGATATCCATGTCTTCGGAATAGGCCCCCTCATTGACACCCATGACAAACATCGGAGCATCCTTGGAGGGCGCTGAAATCACAACTTTCCGGGCTCCTGCTTTCAGGTGGCCGGCAGCTTTTTCGGCGTCCGTAAAAGCGCCGGTTGACTCCACGACGTACTCCGCCCCGCACGCGCCCCACGGAATCTCCTCCGGTTTCATGCACTTATAGGTGGAGATCTCCCTGCCGTTGACGGTGAATTTTCCGTCTTTAACGCCGACTTGGCCACGGAATCGTCCATGCACGGTGTCATATTTGAGCATGTACTCCATGTAATCGGGGTCGATAAAAGGGTCGTTAATTCCCATGATTTCGATATCCGGGTTATCCATAGCCGACCTGAATACCAGTCTGCCGATCCTACCGAATCCGTTGATTCCCACTTTAATTGGCATAATTTATCTTCCCCTTACTCCGTGTCCGCGCAAGCGGACACTGCTGATTCCAGATTCTGATAATGGGTATCCGGCAGAATAAAACCGGAATTCCGGACGCAAAAGGCGGGTAAATTACAGGATGGAGGGGGCGACGTCAAACTGGATGATCCCACAGGGGATCTTTCGACACCTGATCCAGAATCAGCGATTCAAAATGCTTGACAGTAGCGGGCCAATGTGTACCATGTGACGTGAGGATTAGTTGACAATCAATGTTCAGATGGTCACCGATGAAGGGGCGAAGAAGAGGGGAGGAACGATGTTTACAGTTGATCCTGTCCCTAGGGAAGTAATCGATAGTTGGCCGGTTGAAGAAGCGGGCCTGCCTACGCGCGTAATCAATAGTGTGCGTGGGGCAAATGTCTGTACCGTCGGGCAGTTACGCCAATGGCAGGAGCAGGATTTACTACGGCTCCGAAGCCTTGGCAAGGTGTCCCTGGATCAGATCGCCTACTTTTTCAAACTCTGCAGCCGGGTAGAGAAGGCGAACCAGCGGTTCAATACGATCCAAGAAGTATTCGACATCTTCCTTGACGTGCATCAGGCAAAAGTACTGGCCTCTCGATATGGGTTTCACGAGCCGGAGTTGAAGGCATCCAGGAACTGGGTGACCTTGCAGGAAATCGGGAACAAGGAAAACAAGACCCGTGAACGGATTCGACAGGTCGAAGAAATCGGCAAAGAGAAGCTGAAAAGCCGAATGGCGACGGTTTGCCTGCAGCCGTTCTACATGTTTTTTGAGGAATTCATCGATCAGCGCTCCAAAGCGATTGGGACCCAGGAACTTGCCGGACTGCGGCATCACGACGTGGTTCGAGAACTCAACCCCGCCAGTATCCTCCTTGCCCTCAGCGATCTTAACACCAGCCGGATCCTGTTCCGGAACGAGTTTTTCAGCACGCTGTCCCTCTCGAGTATTGAGTTGGTGGAGAACCACTTTCTAAAGCGCCTTTCCGATTCGGACTCACCACTGGCTCTCGACATCGTTTCTCAGTCCCTCAAGGGATTTTACGAGCTTAATGATCCCCAGATGGTGCGGCGGGCCATCGGGATCATCGCGGATCATCACCCCCTCATCGGCGCTTCGGTGGACGAGCGCTATTTTCTCTACACGACATCGGTAGACCCGCTGGTTGTAGAGATTATGGAGCATTCCGAACTGCCGGTTCATTACCGCACTGTAACGAGCCGGTTCAACGACCATGTCAAAAGCGGGAGCCGTAAAGGTGCAGGATTCGTTCTGGAAGTTCTCAACCGCATCGGGCGCTGCCGGCGGGTGGATCGGGGCATTTACACTCTCACGCCTGAGCCCTAAGCGAATTCACCGTTTTTTCACGGTTTGCGGGTAGCCATATCCTCGGGCAACCGATAGTCTCCCGGTTGCATGAAGTTGATCGACAAGTACTTGCTGCGGCAGCTTCTTGTTCCCCTTTTATACTGTCTGCTGGGATTCGTGATGATTTTTGTCATCCACGATCTCTTCGGGCATTTGGATGATTTCGTGGAGGCATCTTCGGACCCCATGGACATCGTGAAGTACTATTTCATGCTGGTGCCCTCGCTCCTCAACCACATTGTACCCACCGCACTCCTTCTGGCGGTTCTCTACAGCCTTTCTCTTCTCACCAAGAACAATGAACTGACGGCAATGCGGGCCAGCGGAGTCAGTCTCTACCGGCTGCTGATTCCCTTCGTTGCGGTCGGCGCACTCTTTTCGCTTGGGGTTTTTTACATAAATGAGCGAATTGGCCCGGATAATGCGTATTGGTGTGATCAGTTCATCCGAGGTTTGAAGTATCGGGAATCACCAGACGTGCATCTGGTACGGAACCATCCCCTGAAAAACGAGGTTGGAAACCGGATCTGGCTGCTGCGTGAATTCAACGAGGTGACCTACGAGATGAAGAACGTCCAGATTATTCAGGAGCGGGAGGACGGCAGTAACGACACTGAATACAATGCGGAATCGGGTTCCTGGATGGACGACATGTGGTGGTTTGAAAACGTGAAAATTCAGAAATACGACGAAAACAGCAACCCAATGGGCCGTCAGACAGAGCGGCGGGCCATGGAGATTCCAAATCTCACGGAGACCCCCAAGGATTTCCTTGCCGACATACGGGATGAGCAGGCGTTCATGTCGGCAGCTGAGATTTCCACTTTCATAAATACTCATCCAAATTTGTCAGAACGATCAAGCGCTCGATACCTAACAGACTTTCATTACCGATTGGCGACTCCATGGACATGCCTCATTTTAACCCTTCTTGGCATTCCGATGGGGGGGAAAACCGGGCGCAGTGGCGCCTTCATGGGCGTGTTTCTATCCGTCGGCCTGTTTTTTACATACTATGTTCTTATCACCTTTTTTATCAACTTGGGTAAGAGCGGTGGACTTGCGCCAATGGCAGCCGCCTGGATGCCGAATTTCATTTTTCTGATATTGGGAATCACTCTCGTGTACAGAATGAGATGAACAAGATTACCGGCTCTGATTGACGCGTAATCATCGCAATGCTACGTCGAGATTTGGGGCTGGTTAACCGCCAGAACGAATGGTTGCTGAGCTAAAGGAAGACGCATGGGAGGGGTCGATCGAGCCGTTGTGTTCCACAACGACGATGATCAGGGCGTACCACAGCCTACCTCCTTCTGTTGTCGCGGAGAGGGTGCACAGTTGTACCATCGCCACGCGTTACCCCTGTACGAACGGGTCGAATTCACCCTTGAATGCGGCTGCGAAAACGGGGACCTCGAGAAGATCATGTGCACGAGCATGGTCGTCCAATGCAGATTCGAACCATCTCACAACCTGTACCAAATCGAAGTCCAGTTTCTCGATCTTCCGGAATCGGTCCGGAACCGTATTGAGGGACTCATAACCGGCTGAGTGTACTATGTCCCTGCTCCGAGAATTTCTAACCTACGCGATCAAGCACGAATCGTCCGACGTGCATTTGAAGACGAATCGCCCGCCCGCGTTCCGCGTTCACGGCGTATTACGGTCCGTGGGATCCCGGGTGTGCTCACTCGATGAGATGAACGCCATCGTGAAGGATCTCATTCCCGATTATGCCATGGAAAAGTATAACCGGGACCACGAAGTGGATCTTTCTCACTTCGAACCCGAGGTGGGCAGATTTCGTGTCAACGTGTTCTTCAGCGCCGGCGTTCCGACGATAGCCATGAGACACGTCAAGACGGAGATCCTAAGTTTTCAGGAGTTGAATTTGCCGCCGTCCCTGCACGACCTGGCCTTGGCGCCCAACGGTATCGTGCTGGTCTGCGGCACCACCGGCAGCGGAAAATCAACAACCCTTGCCGCGCTACTTCAGCACATTAACAAAACACTGAATCGACGCATCATTACCATCGAAGATCCAATCGAGTACATCTTCAAGGACGAGCAATCGATCATTTCCCAGCGCGAAGTCGGGCTGGATACTCCGACCTTCGGATCCGCGCTGAAAAACGTGCTTCGCCAGGATCCGGACGTCATTCTAATCGGGGAAATGCGCGACCGCGAAAGCTTCGCGGCGGCGCTGGCGGCGGCGGAAACGGGTCATTTGTTTTTCAGCACGTTACACACAGGAAATGCGGCGCAATCGGTCCTTCGTATTCTCGATTTCTTTCCGGTCTTGGAGCGGGAACAGCTTCGAATGAGTCTCGCGGCGAACCTGAGGGCCGTCGTTTGCCAGCGCCTGATCCCGGCAATCCAGGGCGGCGTGGTCCCCGCGGTGGAAATCATGATGAACACACCGACGGTTCAAAAACTGATCGAAAAGAACGATCTGGAGATTCTTCCTGGCGCTATCGAAACCGGCACGGAAGACGGCATGCTCACGTTCGACCAATGCATCTACCACCAAATCCGCAACGGGGTCATTACGGAAGAAGACGGTCTGATGCGGTGCGACAATCCGGAAGCGCTGAAGATGAACCTGAAGGGCATCTTCCTGAACGAATCGAGGCGCATCCTGTCCTCCGTCGGGTGATTGCGGATCAACAATCCCGCAACGAAGAAGTCTGAGACAGGCGGCCTAGTCCGACTCAATCCGCACTCGGTAGATCCGGAATTGCTGGAAGGTATCGTCCACGCAGATCTCGGTCTCCGTATCGGCGATGATCGTTTCCAATTCCATCCAGGATCCACCGGAGGCGCCGTCGGCGGTTTCGACCACGTAGGTCACGCCGGGCATCGCGTTGAACGTGACGCGCACATTCGACCCTTCCGGCATGATCGTGGAGTGAACGATGAGTTCAAGATTTCGAAATCCGATATTCCTGTCATCACCGGGCTGGGCGTAGGACGCAAAGTCCCGGGCTTCGCCGGCCGCCAGAGTGACCGTCCCCAAAGTCGTGTACCCGAGAGGAATGGTGAGGGTCCGTGATGCATTGTTCGAGTTCAGCGGCCTCACTCTGACCCGAGAGCCATCCGACAGATCGGCGATAGGAACGGCAAAGCTGCCGCTCGCCTAGGATCTATCGTACCATGCGGATTCCCCATTGGAGCCGGTGAGCCGAACGTCAATGCCGCCAACGCCTTCCCCTTCATCGTACTCCCGATTGGCCGCATTCACCAGACCGATCCAATCTGCTTCAGCTTCCGGATTGTGGCGGGCCCGATTGATAAACCAACGTTCGACTTCCAGCCTCGAATCGATAATTCCATCACCCTCGTATCGGGTTGCAGCTGGAGAGGAAAGCCCGGCGCAAACAAAAAGAATAAGGCCAGACCAAATTATCAGGCAAAAAACGGTCGAACTGGGTACCCACTCTGCGTGCCGGCTCATAGAGATAAACCGAGCACTCAATGTTCCATTATGCGTCAACAAGCTTCTTTATCCGCCGCAGCATGCCAGATATAATAGAAAGGTGCACTCGATCCGGAGAATTCAGGTGGGCTATGGGTTGGGACCGAAGAATTATCAATTTCGAGAATAACTGGGCCGACTTTCCACGACAATCCATGGCAAATTGGGGATCAAAAAACGTCAGGATCGGATCACTCGGAGCCCTCAATACGCTCTAAGCCAAGATCGGAAAGGGCTTCGGATGCCCGGAAAGTCAAAATCTGCCCATTCGTAGGGTTGAAATCAAAAACGATACCCTTGCCTCCCCGTGGCAACTCCTTCGCGTACCCTGCCTGAACGAGCTCGACGAGATTACTCGGGGGCCGCCCCTGTTCGAGCTCGAAATCGAGAATATCCTTCTCCAGGCGAGCCGAGCTCAAACGCGTTTGGTGCTTTGTGCGAACTCGCTGCAGCATGTCCTTGGCGTCGCCGTCATAGCCTTCAACCGGACCGCTGGGCACGATGGTTCCGGAGCTGCATGCGCCTCCCGCAATGACGAATGCAAGGAGAAGAATAGAAAGAAAACCAGAGGAAACGGGATGGCCCGTCCCGACGTGTTGGCGGGCTGATCGGATAGTTTGAAAGGTCGAATTCATGAACCGTCGGCACAAAGTGTAGCTTCACGAAGGATTTGCAAGCATCGTTCCTTCCCTTTCCACGCTGACATCATAGTCAATGAAATCGGCAAAAGAAACAAGATTTGTATCCACGCAGGGGAGTCATGCCTCACGACCCGGATCTCCGTAATCAGGCTAGATTCGTATCTCACCGCCATGACGTAACCGAACACGAAAGTAATGAGAAGCGGAACCAGCATCATCAATCCGACGGACCAGCCGAATAATCTGGACTCCAGCTTAAGAGAGTCATCGCCGACGAGATGACCCAGTTCAGATGCCAGCCAATTGATCGTAAAGAGGAGCCAAATAATGCAGGTAATCAAGAGCAAGGAATTAATCATATAATGTGCCCCGACCCGGGGTATATATCGGTACCAGTAAACGAACGGGCCGAGGTAAATGAGCAGAAAGGACGAGACCAGCCCATGACGCGCATAGCGCTTCCAATGGGCGGACTGAACGCCACAATGCAAGACAAGGACAAATCCCACGTAGATAATGCCCATGCCAAGGATATAGGACGGCAGCCGAAGGCCATCCATCGTTCGGATATCCAAGGCGCGGAAATAGAGCAGCAGAGTGAGCGGCAAGCCCCAGAAAATGAACGCGAATCCGCGCATCGCCCGCACGATTGCGGACGCCGGCTGGTTGTGCAAGCCAGCTGAACTGGAGTCTAAATGCTGCATAGGCAAGTAGTTAGTATAGATATTTCTTTACCCAGTTGCAAGGAACTGGCGACTTGTGCTCGATTTCCTTTGAATCCAGGCTCTCTGATTGCCATCCTACTGCCAACGCGATGGCGCTGAATTCGTCCGTGATGAAAACCGTCTACCTTACACTGCTGATCACGGCAGTGGGGGCGGTACTATTTTTCTTCCTGGGCCGTCTGAATATCGATCCACGGATCTACCGCTACCTCGAATCCGGCACGGGGAAAACCGTCGCCAACATCATGGGCTGGAGCGTTGATTTCGATCTCCCTGCTCCCGACAAACCCGAGAAGGAAATGACGCAGGAGGAAATCCACGTCAAGCGAACCCTGCAGGAGGTGGTGGGATCCCGCCTTCCCACTCACCGGCTGGTGTTGAATTCAGGCGAAACTTTTGAAGGCAAAGTTCTCGCCATCACGCCAAAGCATGTAAAGTTCCAGGAGAATTACGGAGACAGCGGCGCCATGGCCGCTTCGATTCGCTGGAGCAGGATTCGCGAAGTGCGCGATCTGCACAATCGTCCACCGGAAATCACGTACCGGGACGTATTGCTACGGGTCAATTTCCCCGAATTCGAATTTCACCGGGATCCGCCCTACACCGTGGTAACGGACGAGAATTACTTTCGTGTTCAAAAGTCCGTAAAAGTATTGCGACGGGTTCACGATGGGTTCATGGAACTGTTCGAACCGCTGATCACCCATCCGGAACGGGGCGACGGAATCCAGTTGGTGTTTTTCGCCAAGGAAAAGCAATATAAGAAACACGCGGAGAGATACGCCC
>CAUZEO010000148.1:0-12052 GCA_963578625.1 Kiritimatiellia bacterium
ACGGCAATTCCGATCAAAGCAAGATTCTGCGTATGAGTTGGTAATTCTTTAGTACAGACATCTGGGGATTGACCACTTTGTCCTTCACATCGGCGGACAATTGGGCGATCAAATGCGCCGTTCCATGCGAATTCTATATTTTCAAGCGATTGGGGGCGCTAGCGGCGACATGATTCTCGGCGCCCTGTCTGAAGTCGGGGCCGATCTCGCCGTCGTCGAACGATCGCTGCAGGAGCTGCAGGTTGAGCCAATTCGGATTGAGGTGGAACCCTGCCGGCAGCACGGCCTTGGTGGAACCCGGGTTTCCGTTCAAGCCGAAAAGGATGTAAACCGGGGGCGGCACTTGTCGGACATCCGAAAGATCGTTGAAGAAAGCACCCTGCCCGCCGCCGTCCAGTCGGACGTGATGAAAGTATTCGGACGCCTCGCCGAGGCGGAGGGGCAGATTCACGGCCAGGATGCGGAATCCATTCACTTTCACGAAGTGGGCGCCCTGGATTCCATCGCGGACATCGTGGGAGCCTGCCTGGCGCTTCGCCAACTCAATGTTGATGCGGTGCGTGTGGCTCCGTTGCCACTGGGGCAGGGGACTATTGAGTGTTCCCACGGGACGTATCCGGCACCGGCACCAGCGACGGTTCGTTTGCTGGCCGGGTTTCCGGTTACTTTCACCGACGTGCCCGCGGAATTGGTCACACCGACGGGGGCGGCGCTACTCACGACATGGCACAGCCTCGACCACGCGCCGGGCACGGTCCGAATTGTCCGTGATGGCTACGGATTCGGTTCCCGGACACTCGAGGGCAGACCTAATGCCCTTCGCGCAATGATCCTGGAAAGCGGGGAGGAAGGGGAGTCTCTCGAATGCCTGGTGCTGGAGTGCCAGGTGGATGACACCCAACCGGAGTGCATCGGCCATTTCACGGTAAAGGCGCTGGAGGCAGGAGCCCTCGACGTCTTCACCGTACCCGTGCAAATGAAAAAACAGCGGCCCGGCACGCTGATCACGGTCTTGTGCGATCCCGCATCGCGGGACCGGATTCTGGATCTCTTGTTTCAAGAGACGACGACTTTCGGAGTGCGGGAAGCCCTCACCACGAGGACGATTCTGCAGCGAGCCTTTGAATCCGTAGAGACCGCCTACGGCCCGGTTCGAATCAAGATTGGAACCTGGAAGGGAAAGCAGGTGACCAGTTCACCGGAATTTGAAGATTGCGTTACGCTCGCTGCGACGAACAAAGTTCCGGTGCGCGCCGTATACGAAGCAGCCCGGTGTGCCGCGCTTCAACTTATCCAGTGCCCTTCCTCGCAAGAGCCGAAAGACCCAAGAGGAAAATGAACAATGTTGCTGGCTCAGGGATAGCTACCAGTGTCTGGATTTCAACCGGGCTGAGAACACGGTTGTATAAGCGGACGTCGTCAATGGCGCCGAGAAATTCCCGTGCGAATCCGCGCCCGTACACGGCATCGCTGTCATAGTTGGTGCCGATATGACCGGCCTGACCGGCATAGCCTATCGCTGCAGCCCGGAGATCACGTGAACATTCCGGCACACCAAAGATGTCGTGTTGATTGGACGGATCCTGGTCAAGACACGGTGTGATTAGCGATGCATTACTTTACCGATCCACGCCATCCGAGTTTGTGACGCAGTACGGTGAAGTAGTTGTAGCCGGGCAGGTGTAGAAATTTGACGTTCTGGGGGCTGCGCTCAATCTCGATCAGGTCGGCTTGCTGAACGCGGCGGGATTCCTGTCCGTCGACGGCGAGGATCAGTTCTTTTTGTGTTTCGGTCACGTGCACTCCGATGACGCTGTTATCCGGAACCACGATGGGCCGGGTGCTTAAGGTATGTGGGCAAATCACGTTGACCACGAATACCGGCGATTCCGGGTGAACGATCGGCCCGCCCGCGGAAAGTTGGTGGCCGGTACTTCCGGTTGGGGTGGAGATGATAACGCCGTCGCAGAGGTACGCCGTTACCTTGTCCCCGTTGATGAATACGGAGAAGGCCACGACCCGCGCGGATTCTCCCCAGCCGACGACCACGTCGTTCAGGGAACGGGAGGTCTCAAGGACCGTGCCGTTCCGGTACAGACGGCACAGCGCGGTGGACCGAGTGGAGGTCGTGTAGGTGCCCGCAGCGATCACTTCCAGAGCCAGCACTGCGCTTTCCTGCGGAACGCTGGTCATGAATCCGAGGCTTCCAAGATTGACACCGAGCAGCGGCACGTCGCTATCTCCCAACGACCGCACCGCGCTTAACATGGTCCCGTCGCCTCCGAAGACCATCAGTACGTCGCTCGTTCCCGCCAGCGCTTCCGGATCTACATGCTCCACATCCGGCAACAGGCCACAGGTCTCCCCGGTGGTGACAAGCTTCAGGCCCAGTTCGTCTGCCCGGCGCGAGACCACTTGCAGTACCTGCTTCGCGTCGGGTTTGCTGCAATTTGCAATCACACCAACACATTTCATATTTTCTTCCACCAAGTCAGAAATTCAATGTTACCCGCGGGACCGGTCAGGGGGGAACGCAAAATCCCGCGCCATTGCAGAGACAGAGTTCCCGTCCCGAACCTCCGGATCCGCTGGATCACCTGCGCGTGAATCTTCGGGTCGGATACCACGCCCCCTTTGCCCACGTTTTTGGGCCCAGCTTCGAACTGCGGTTTGATCAAAGTCACCAAATCTCCTTCCACTGCGAGCACGTCCCTAACAGGGGGCATAACAAGGGTCAAGGATATGAACGAAACGTCGATTACCGCCAGCTGCGGCCGGGGATGGAAATCGTCCGGTTCGAGGTACCGCGCATTGGTCTTCTCGCGGACCTCAACCCGCTCATCCTGGCGAAGATCCCAATGCAACTGGCCGGTGCCTACATCCACGGCGGTGACGGTGGCAGCCCCGTTTTTCAGCAAACAGTCGGTAAAACCGCCGGTGGAGGCGCCGACATCAAGGCAGATCCGGTTTTCGACTTGAATCTTGAACCGATCAAGCGCGGCCCTTAGCTTTTCGCCGCCCCGGCCCACGAAGGGCGCTTTTTCGGCAATCTCTACGCCGGCGTCCACGGGAAAGGTGTGACCGGGTTTGGTCGCGACGGTTCCGTTGACCTGCACCCGCCCGGCACGGATCAACCGTTGCGCGCTTTCCCTCGATGCGCACAGGCCCCTCTCCGCCAGAATCTGGTCCAGCCGCCGACCTTGCACCATCTTTTATCCTTGGTTGGGAAACAATCGAGTCGATCTGTTATTTGAACATGCGCGCATCGGGCATCTGTTCCGTCTTTACCGTGATGTTGATGGTGTGGCTGGACCGTAGGACTTTCAGGATAACCGGATCGCCGATTTCGCGATTGAAAACCTCCCGTTGAAGATCCAGGCGCGAAAGGACCGGCTCCTCGTCCACGGCGAGAATGATGTCTCCCGGCCTCAGGCCTGCTTTATGGGCGGGCGTATTTTGGTACACTTCGCCCGCGTACACGCCGCCGTTCTGTTTCAGAAAATACTGGGCGCGCGCCGGATCCATTTCCATCGGGTAGATGCCGAGCCAGGGCCGTTGGACGGCTTCCCCGGCGATCAGGGTGCGGGCGATGGCGAACACACGGTTTCCCGGGACCGCAAAGCCGATCCCGATGCTTCCCGGGCTGAAACCAGATGTATGAATAATTGCGTTGAGTCCGATCATGTTGCCGTCGGCGTCTACCAGGGGGCCGCCACTGTTGCCGGGATTGATCGCCGCATCCGTTTGAATAAAATCTTCGTACGGCAACATACCCATCTGGCGTCCTTTTGCGCTGACGATTCCCATGGTTACGCTACTGCTCAGGCTGAAGGGAGATCCTATGCCGACCACGATCTCCCCCACCCGCAGCGCATTGGAATCTCCCGGTTCAATCGGAACCAGTTTCGTGTTCCCCGGGTCCACGATTCTGATGACCCCGATATCGGTGTGGGGATCTTCCCCCACGACTTCCGCGTCGAATACCTGCCCGTCGTTCAGCACGACCTTGATTTCGTCCGCCTTGTCAATCACGTGTTGGCTCGTGACGATGTGACCTTTCGTGTCGATGATCACGCCGGATCCCTGCCCGGCGCGAGTCTCGGGTGCGCCCGGAATGCGACGATGGAAAAAATAGTCGATATAGACGGGCGTACGAGTCGTCTCCGTCTGGACAATGACCACGGATGGTTTCACGCGCTCCACCATGTCCGCCAGGCCGTCGCTGAACCGGCGCAAGGTATTTTCGGCTCCGGCCTGGGAATTTGCTGCCGGTGCGCACCCAACCAGGGCCGCAAGAGTACATGGAATAAGCCGTTTCATGGTCATTTCCTCCAGTTTGGACCTCTAGACATAGACACTACCCGGCGAAAATCGTTCACCCGCCGCTCTCTTCCGTATTCATCGGTTCCGTGGCAAGCTCATCCCCCTTCTTTACGAGTTGTTCGATTTTGCTTTCCACCTCTTCCAGTTTGCTTCCGCAGTCCTTTACCAGCGTGCTGCCTTCTTCGAAATGGGCCATCATCTTCTCCAAGCTTAACTCGCCTTCTTCCATCTCGGCGACGATCTTTTCGAGCCGTTTCAGGGACTCTTCAAAGGTTTTCTTTTTTGCTGCCATGGTCCTCTTCCAGTTTGGTTGCTGTGACTGTCGATTGGATGCGGCCGCGAGCGACGGTCGTTTCCAGTATTTCGCCGGTGGTGACACCCTCGGGTGACACCACCACGCTGCCGTCTTGCGTACGGGTAATGCTGTAGCCGCGATCCAGCACCCCGAGGGGGCTGAGCGCCCGTAGATTATCCGCCAGGCGGTGTACCGAATGCCGGGCGGCTTCGGCTCTTGTCTCCACTCGATGCTGCATGCGTATACCCAGTTCATCCACCCGCTGCTGCTGTTCCCGAAACGTGTCTTGGAGCGCGCGCTGAATGGACAGTAGATCCCGGCGTAGCCGATCTCGAAAGTGAGCCACCAAGCGTTGCGGTTCGCGAAAAACATAACTGTGCGATGCGGCGGTGACCCGGTTTCGAAGCTCCAGATTCCTGGATTTCAGTGCGCTCGAAAGACGCAGACGAATCTGCTTCAACGCCGCTTCGAAGTCCTCCTTGCGCCCTACGACCACCTCGGCGGCGGCGGACGGCGTCGCGGCGCGTTTGTCCGCGACGAAATCGCAAATGGTAAAATCGATCTCATGACCCACTGCCGAGATGATCGGGATCCTCGAGTCGGCGACTGCGCGTGCAACGGTCTCTTCGTTGAATGCCCACAGGTCCTCCAGACTTCCTCCGCCACGACCTACAATCAGCACCTGGGCTACTCCGTGATCGTTCAGGTTCCGAATCGCTGCAGCGATTTCTTCCGCCGCGCCTTCTCCCTGAACCTTCACCGGAGCAAGAAGAATGTGCAGGTTCGGATAGCGCCTAGACAGCACTTGCAGGACGTCGCGAACCGCGGCGCCGGTTGGGGAAGTGACCACACCGATGTGCTGGGGTAACAGGGGCAGGGGATGCTTTCGGGCCGGGTCAAACAGGCCTTCGCCAGCTAACTTTTCCTTCAGCTTTTCGAATTGTTCAAGCAGTTCCCCTTTTCCGGCCTCCTCCATCCGGCGAACGATGATTTGATAAGCTCCGCGCGCCTCGTAAACCGTCACTTCCCCATGGGCGCGCACTTTCAGGCCGTCTTTCAATCGGAAAGGCAGGTCGCGCTGATTGCCGCGAAACAGAACCGCGCTGAGTTGAGCGCGCTCGTCCTTCAGGGTGAAGTAACAGTGCCCGGATGAGGGTTGCCGGAGATTCGAAATTTCCCCCTCGACCCAGACGGCGCCGAAATGGTCCTCAAGGGTCTCTTTAATCGACTGCGTAAGATCCGTTACGCTGTAGACCTTTCGCCCCGCGCCCATCGGAGTCCCGTGAGGTACTTGGAGGAGTGACATCAGGTAGCCCCTTCAAGAAACTCTCTCATCCTCGTGATCTTCCTGGCTTTTCCGCTTTTCTCATCCACGTGAAGAAGGACCCCTTCGAGTGCAACCTTGTCGGTTGCCACTTCGGCTTTCGCCGGCAAGCCGTCCATAAACCGTTTCACGATCGAGTTTCCTTCCCGGCCCAGCACAGAGTCCTTGGGACCGGTCATGCCGAGATCCGTAATGTAGGCCGTTCCCTTGGGAAGGATGGCCTCATCCGATGTCTGAACATGCGTGTGGGTACCTACCACGGAGGTAACGCGTCCGTCGAGGTGCCGGCCAAACGCGATTTTTTCCGAGGTCGCTTCCGCATGGAGTTCGGCAAGAGTGACGCGGCACGCCGGCTCGGATTTCAGGATGCGGTCCGCGGTTCTGAACGGACAATCCTGCGCGGGCATGAATACGCGGCCGATAACGACCAGTACCGCAACCGGTCCCTTGGGCGTTTCGATACGCACATACCCCTTGCCCGGTGCATCCGGCGGAAAGTTCGCCGGTCGAAGAATGCGAGGCTCGGACGGAATATAAGGAATCAGTGCCCGCTGATCCCAGGCGTGGTCGCCCAGCGTGATGACATCGGCGCCGGCGGAAAAAATCTCCTCCGCCAGAGCCGGGGTCAGCCCCCTGCCTCCGGCCGCGTTCTCTGCATTCACGACAACCACATCCACCTTATTGCCGTCTCGCAGCCGCGACACGATTCGCGCGAATGCCTTTCGGCCGGGCGAGCCGACGATATCACCGATATGCGCAATGCGAAGCATTACCGGGCATACTCAACACACCGCGTCTCACGCACAACCGTAACCTTGATCTGTCCCGGGTACTCGAGCTCGCTCTCGACCTGTTTGCAGATGTTCCTGGCCATTTGGGCGGCCTCCCCGTCCGAGATTTTCTTGGGCTCGACGATCACGCGGACCTCGCGCCCCGCCTGAATGGCGTAGCTTTTGTCGACGCCGCTGAAGGAATTAGCGATTCTCTCAAGTTTTTCCAGACGCTGAATGTACAGGTCCGTTGTTTCGGAACGGGCCCCGGGTCGCGAGGCGGTGATGGCGTCAGCGGCTTTCGTGAGAATCGCGTAGATCGATTCGGGCTCCACGTCATTGTGATGGGCGGCTACCGCATTGACGACCGTGCCTGATTCACCGTGTTTGCGGATCAAGTCCGCACCAATGATCGCGTGGCTGCCCTCGATCGAGTGATCGAGCGCTTTCCCAATATCGTGGAGGAGGCCGATTCTTCGCCCCACCGCCGGATCGAGTCCCAGTTCTGACGCCATCATCCCCATGATGTGCCCCATTTCCACCGAGTGACTGAGGACATTTTGACCGTAACTGTAGCGGAACTTCAGGCGGCCGAGGGTACAAGTGATTTCGGGCGCCAATCCCGCGAGTTTCAGTTCGTAGTTGGCATCATCGCCCGCCTGGCGGACCAGCAGGTCCACTTCCGCTTCGGTCTTGCTCACGATCTCCTCGATCCGCGCCGGATGAATTCGCCCATCGTTGATCAGCGCTTCGAGGGATCGGCGCGCAATTTCCCGCCGGAGCGGATCGAAACCGGAAATTACCACGATCTCCGGTGTGTCGTCGATGAGGATATTGACTCCGACTGCCGCCTCCAGCGAACGGATGTTTCGCCCCTCGCGGCCGATGATCCGGCCCTTCATCTCGTCGTTCGGTAAAACGACGCTGCAGGTGGTGGTCTCGCCGACCTGGTCCGCCGCATACCGTTCAATCGCCGTGGCGATCACTTTGCGGGCGTTTTTCTCCGCGTCTTCTTTTGCGCGGTCCTGCGCGTGCCGAACCAATCTGGCTGAATCATGCGCGAGGTCTACTTCAAGCTCGGACAATAACGTCTGCCGCGCCTGATCCTCCGTCATGGAGGCGACCTGCTGCAGCATCGAGCGCTGTTCCGTGTTCAGCTGTTCGAGCTTTTTCTCGCGATCGAGGTTCTCCTGCTTTCGTTCCTCTATCTCCGCGATCCGGGCATCAATCGAGTCTTCCTTTTTCTCGATCATGGATACTTTCCGCTCGAGATTCGCCTCCCGAGCGCTGATCCGGTCTTCGAGCGCTGACAGCTCCTTGCGTTTGTCGCTGGTCTTCTCTTCGAAGACTTCGCGGGCGCGGATCACCGTGTCCTTCGCCTCCACCGAGGCGTCTTTTCTGATCACTTCCGCTTCGCGGTTGGCATTTGCGATGATTTTTTCCGCGTTTACCTCGGCAGCCGTCGCCCGGATCCTGGACATAATGATCCCTGCCAGGTATCCCAACAACGCCCCAATCACCCCCATTAACAGCGCTAACGTTAAGTCCACCTGCATGGTTCCTATCGGGGCCCCGATGATCCCGGGCAACAGTGCGGACTGTATGTCCACCTGCATAGTGCGTTTCTCCTGCCCGGATCTCCTCGACACATGTCGTAAAACCCGGGACGCGTTTTTCTAGTTTTATGGTTATTTTGGTTTCGAGATTCATGATCATAAAGTCGTTCCCAAGCTCGATGTCAGAGAGGACAGAGTGTTTATTAGAGTTTCCAATCTTCAGCATCGGTGCACATCCCTTTCGGTCACGATCGTATTCAGTCTCTGATCGTGTCCTGTTTCAGGAAGGGATTCCACTTCCTGGAAAGAAAAAGCAAGTCCCATTCGGTATCCGCCGTATTCGGCGAGTAGCCGATCATAGTATCCACCCCCGTGTCCTAACCGTCGACCTTTCCGATCAAAACCCACGCAGGGAGCTATAATGACGCCTAGCGGCGCGTGTCCTGCCCAGTTCGGGGCATCGGGCTCCGAGACTCCATACGGTCCATCCACCCAAGTCGTCGCCAGACTGATCCAGCAAAATCCATAACACTTCTTCATCGCGTCGTAGGCCGGAACGCAGATTCTACGAGACCCTTCCTCCAGGAGGGCCACGAGGAGCAAATCCGTCTGCACTTCCCCGGATTTGGCCACATAAAGTGCCACGGAATCGGCTTTGTCCAATTCCGGCAGCGATAACAGCTTTTCACGAATGACGGCGCTGGTGTCGGAAGTCCATTGGCAGGATCGGCTGTTCCGGATGCCTACCAATCTACGGCGGATGACCGATTTCTCACTTTGAACATTCTGTGAAACCTCTGAGCTCATGGCGTTTCGTCCGTTTGCGGCGGTTTTGCGCTTTCGCGCAGGGTTGCCCAATGCTCAAGCCGCTTGCCGATGATCTCTTCATACCCTTGTTTTGTCGGGCTGTAATATATTTTCTCCGTTGGGACGTACACCTGCTCTACCACGTGGCCCGGGTGGTCATGTGCGTAGTCGTAGCCTCCGTGCCCAAGGCGCTCCGATCCCTTGTATGATGTGCTTCGCAGATGCAGGGGCACCGGCAGGGTGCGGCCTTCCTTGATATCACGCATCGCTTCATCGATGGCCTTGTAAGAGGCATTGCTCTTGGGCGCAGTGGCCAGGTAGGTCGTGGCCTGCGCAAGAATGATTCGCGCTTCCGGCATCCCGACAAATTCGACTGCCTCCATCGCCGACACGGATATGGAGAGTCCCCGCGGATCCGCGTTTCCGATGTCCTCCGATGCGAGAATGATCAACCGTCGCGCGATGAAGCGCGGGTCCTCCCCCGCGTAGAGCATTTTTGCGAGCCAGTAAATCGCGGCATTGGGATCGGAACCGCGAACGCTTTTGATAAACGCAGAGATCGTGTCGTAGTGACCATCTTCGTCCTGATCGTAGACCACAGCTTTCTTCTGGATGGACTGTTCCAGGATCTCCAGCGAAATGTCCCGCGCCCCGTTTGTTCCCGGTGGCGTCGTCAGGCATGCTATTTCCAGTGCGTTCAAAGCTTTTCGCGCGTCCCCATCACATACGGCGGCAAGGTGCTGCAACCCGGCCAGACCGGCCAAAACGTTCAGACCGCGCAGTACGTCGTCCCGTTCGATCGCGCGTTGCAGCAACGTGACGATCGCGACTTCGTTCAGTGGTTCGAGCTGAAAGATCTGCGAGCGTGAGGTAAGCGGGGTGTTGATGAAAAAGAATGGATTGTGCGTGGTGGCGCCGATCAGCGTGATGGCGCCCTCTTCCACGTAGGGTAGCAGCACGTCCTGCTGTGCCTTGTTGAACCGATGAATTTCATCGATGAATAGAATGGTTTCGCGGCCGACCGCCGCGCGCCGTTGCTCCGCGGTTTGCAGGATGGATCGAAGAATTGCAACGTTGGCGAGTACCCCGCTGGTACGTTCGAATGTACGCCGGGTTGCGTCAGAGATGACTTCCGCGAGAGACGTTTTCCCGCACCCCGGGGGGCCGTAAAGGATGATGCTTCCCAGCCGGTCCGCCTCGATGGCGCGGCGCAGCAGACGGCCCTCGGCGAGAAGGTGCTCCTGGCCGACAAGATCCCCAATACACTGAGGTCTCATTCGTGCCGCAAGGGGCTGTGTGGGCGCCGGGGTGCCGGACGAGTCGGACTCTTCGAACAGATCGCTCATGGCTCGGATTCTCTCTTAAGAAAACACCCCGCCACAAGTCGTTTCGAGGACCACGCTCTGATCCATAGAGCTATCGAGGTGGGTGCTCTGCCGTCCGCATCCCGGATCCCCGTTGAAGGGGCATGCGGTCAGCGGATCAGACTCCGAGCTCCCGTAACGAGTGATTAAGGTTCAGAAGCATCGTTGGGTCCAGTTCGCGAACAAGGCAGGGTATTTTAAATTTGTGCCGGACATCGTCGTCCCGGCGAAATTCCATTTCCCAGCTGGCAAAGATCAACGAACAATTCGTAAGCAGACGCCGTTCCAACTCTTATAACGCGTAGTCAACTTTGCGCGTTGCATGGCCGCTTACACATGTCCACACTACTTATACCTGCTTGTACCCGGTAACACAAGATTCTAATCGTCGTTAATGATCACGAATTTCCGCATCGAGGTCTTTCCGAAGTGCGGATTTAATTTCGTCGTGAAGGCGGTTCGCCTCCTCATCGGTCAGGGTGCGTTCCGCAGAACGATAGGTGAAGGCATATGCAAGGCTCTTGCGGCCGGCCTCGATTCCTTTTCCGGAGAAGATGTCAAACAATGCGATGGTTTCGAGCTCCGCGGGACGCACTTTATCAACAACCGAAAGCACCTGCTGGTGCGTGATTCCTTCGTCCAGGAGCATGGCCACATCGCGGCGAATTGCCGGGAACACGAGAACTTCATGGACGGGCCCGCCCGGCCGTTGGCCGGCTTCGAGCAGTGTCTCAAGCGCTACTTCGAGCACCACAATCGGCACTGAGATCCGCCAGGCGGAGCAAATGGAACGGTCCAGCGCGCCAAGGATTCCGATGCGCCGGCCATCGCTGGTGATTTCGGTGCTCATTCCCTCTTCCAGCGCCGGCGCCTGGAGAGGGCCCATTTCCCACGACGTGAGCGATTGTGCTGCGGAAACGGCTTCCCAGATTCCCTTTGCCCAGAGGTATGCGTCCCCGGGGGTGGTGGCTGCTCCGCTACCCACGCCGGTGCGGCCCACTGCACCCATCAGCCCGATCGCAAGCATCTCCTTTTCACAATGGCTGCCTTCCGGCTCCCGGTGGTAGACCCGTCCGAATTCAAAGAACGCCGCCTGGTCGATCTGGCGTGCAGCGTTCCTGCTCAGCGATTCAACCAGCTGGGGAATCAGCGAAGATCTCAGAACCGAATGATCACGGCTCAGCGGGTTGGGCAGCAGTACGCGCTCCCCCGGATCGTCCAGCTTGAACGTGTCAAGCAACTCGGTGGATGTGTAGCTGTAGTTCATAATCTCTTGGAGGCCCAGTCCGGTAAGACGGGCGCGGAGATCGAAGAGAGCCCGGGTGTGCCGGTCGTCGGCGCCTACCACAATTTCCGCGCGGGGAGAGGGCGTAGGGATTTTGTCGAGGCCGTGCAGACGCGCAACTTCCTCGATCAGATCCACCTCCCGCTCCAGGTCGCCTCGAAAAGATGGAATCTCCACGGTGCATGATGCTTGCTCTTCGGCGGTTATCCGAAGTTCAATCGATTCGAGTAGGCGCCGAATATCGGCCTCCGGAATCTCCAGGCCAATCAGGGCCGACACTCTGTCGTACCGAAGCTGAATGGAGCGTGGGGGCGGTTGCGGCGCAATA
>CAUZEO010000149.1:0-12041 GCA_963578625.1 Kiritimatiellia bacterium
GCGTATGTTTTCATGAGCGCCTCCATACGACTGCAGCGATACCGTGTCGAAGCCGCGTCTTTGCCGATCAGCTTTTGACGCGAGCCGGCGACGATCGAGTCGCACAGGTAATGATTGGACCGGCTGAACGTATCTCCGCAAATGTGGTCAACCCGGCCGGGCATCGCTTCGATCACCGCTTTGTCGCCCGTGGCATCCGCAACAAGAAAAATAAATGAACCGGCCTGCTGGATGCGTTTTACATACGAAAGCGCCTGTTTCACGGTCTTGTGCCGCAGGATCTCCGCGATGATCACGTACGTCGGCAGGCCGACGACAGGTTGAATCTGCGGAAAGTAACCGGATCCCGTCCACATCAGCGCCACGCCGTGCTCATTAACGCCCGCGCCCGCCCACAGTCCCGGATAGTGATATGTCACCATGCGGGGGCTTCCGGTCATGTTCAGCTTCAGCAGGCCTGCCCAGGGGTACTTGGGTGTGCTCCAATCCCAGTTCATGGCGACGATCGGACGGTCGCCGCGCGAGGCGGCGAAGGCGGTGCAGTGCTTGGTGTGCACGATCTCTTCGTGCAGGGCCAGCAGTGTCACATGCTCGAGGGACAGGTGCGCGCCTTTGGCCATGCCCTTCATGAAGCGCGCCGCCACCGGCGCATCTTTCTCCACGTGTCGCCAGCAGCGGCGGGCGTATCCGAGCCGCTTCCTGTCCGGCTCCAGTTCCATCCTGCAAAAGCCCATGATCTGCGACTCGAACGCCTCGCCGTACGCGGCACCGCAGTCCATGGCGCTGCCGCGAAATGTATCAATGGCGAGTTTTTTGTGTCCCATACTGTCGTCCGTTCACACTCTGTTTCAGTTCACGAGGAGGTACACATCATCGAAACCTGATCGAATACAGATCGGCGTCCTTCAGCACGAACCGGAACCGCACGGGCGTGCCGGCCCATTTCCCGAGGTCCGGATTGTTCTTCCAGAGCATGGGCTGCTCCAGCGAATCGCCGTACATCACTTCCGAATCGTCGAGGGCGAAGCCGGGCAGCGGGATGCCCTGGGCGTCCTGCACCTCGACCTGCACGCTGCCGGCGGCGGAGGTCGAGTAGTTCATCACCAGCTCGGACCCGGCAAAAACCAGCGGATGCGTGAGCATATCTCCCCCGTACAGGGGCGCATTCACAGATACGAAACCGTCCACGCGAAGAGTGTACCGCCGCAATTGGCTCGGCCCCGACCGCAGGAACGCCTCCGTCAGGTACATCGAAAGTTCGTTGGGAGCGCCGTCGATCGGCGAGGCCGTTTCCAGCATTCCGATCAGCACGAAGTTGTCCCAGTACGTCCAGTTGTCTTTCGTCCGCAGTCCAGGTCGGATAAAGGACTCCGGCCACATCGAGAAGTGTTTTCCGTCGCGGCTGCACATCAGCATGGCGTCGGTTATGACCGTTGCCTCGCGATCGGAAAACTGCGCAGCGCGCCTCCGCCGGTGCTCGAGCTCCGGCAGCGCTTCGACCGCCTCGGTCCATCCGCGGTCGATGTATCGCATCGGGAATCCCAGGATCAGGTGGGGAGCGCGGTGGTACGGCTGAATACTGTTTTCGTAGAGTTCGTTCAGGCGGCCCGGGGAGTACGTAATGAATTCCGCCTTGGACCAGTTCACGAAATCCTTCGAGGTGCTGGTGACGATGTCGCGCCCGTTGTCGAGACCGTCCACGGTCAGCCCGGTTCGGTCATCCGTCTCCACGTTGGGGGTGCTGAGCTCTTCCAGGTCCGCCTGGTATGCGGCGATGCGACGGTGGCGAAGGTAGGCTCGATATTCGCCCCGCGGCGCGTCCCAGAACGCCATGTGCTGCGAGTCGTACCCCTCGACGACGGGCTCGGGCACGAGCTTTCGCCATTGGATCCCATCCGGCGAAGCGAACGCGGACACCCTGCCGGTCATGCCGCTGATGCCTTTGTACCGCTGGTCCGCCGGCACGCCCGGCCGGGTATCCTCGAACGGGCTGAAATCACCGGCGCAATTGTCGCCGATCTCCGGGGGCAGGATCACGTTGTTGTCGCGCGTGCCGGCCACCTCGAACAGCCCCACGGACGGCCGGGTCCAGGTGATGCCGTCATCACTCTCCGCGTAACAGCCGAAGGAGCCGCGGGTGTCCACGTCGACAGGCGGGTTGCCCCGGTACTCCGGCGATCCATGCCTTCCGGCCTTGTAATAGAGGCGGTAGCGGCCATCGTCGGTCTTCAGGACGGACATTCCGCTGGTCCAGTTGCCCTCCCAGGGCCGGTCAAACACCATGGAGACCTCCCGCGGCACGGGATGATGCAGGCGCCGCTCGGCCCCGTGGAGACGATCAATGAGACCCTCATCGATAAAGAGCTCGAGCCGGGATCCGATGTCGAGTGCGCCGTTTGGGAGGTGGTCTGATTGGCTCATTGATCAATCCTTTCTCAGATGAACCTGTACGGATAGCTGACAACGAACCGCCTGTCGATCGAACAAACCATGGAGTCGGCGGTCTCCGCCGTGATTGCCCACCCATGAAATGAAGAGGGCAAGGTGAGCGGTTGAAACGATCGATTCTCACACCGAAGTGTATTTTTCGGACTTCGCCAGCCGCCTTTCCTGCTCTTTCCATTCCATCGGAAGAGCAAATACGACGGGGACCGCCGACTCCAGGGCTGGAGTGCCCGATCCAGAACAGGGCTAGCAAGTGCGGCGGTTGGGTCTACTCCACTTTGAAATTCGAGTCATCTACATCTTCTTTGTACAACGACTGCACATGTCCATCCACAAAGGCCGCGCTGAATCGCTCGTCGGCGTGATAGCGAACACCCAACGTTGGGCGTGCCCAATACCAGCCGTGATTACGGTCCGGACTTATGAGGTAGTTCCAGGAATCAGCAAACGTGATCGTTCCGGCCGGCTTCGCGACGTCCTCCATTCCAACCTTCCTGTAGTTGTGATTGGGACTCGTGCCCCGATTGATTCCGTAACTCTGGTGATTGACGCCGTTGATTATTCCATCCAACAAGGGGCAATCATAAACGGAACCCAGTCCCCGTGACGGCCCGTAAAGTATGTTCTCTCCAATGTAGGGCCCTGCAAAAAATGGAGTGTAGTGAATCTCACGCCTGAGGCCGTCGTATTGCCAGGTTGGACCGTCTGCAATGCCGTCATTGTTCCTGTCCCTGTAGTCGTAGTGAGGGGGGAAGACCCCATGATCACTCAGGTACAAGACCGCGGCTAGTTGGATCTGCTTCAGATTGGAAGCGCATATGACGGTTCGCGCGGCTGTCATCGCGTTCTTCATCGCAGGCATAAGCAGGGCGGCCAGCACGGCGATGATCGCGATCACCACGAGCAATTCGATCAGCGTAAACGCTCTGCGTTCGCACTTTTTAAGCGCGCCTTGGTCAGACCCCCACGAGCTTGCTCGTGGGTGAAATAGTTCAAAAGCTATGCGAGGAGTATAACAAGAAAGGAGCCTGGATTGAGCGAACGGAGAATCTCCATTCTCTTTTTCTCTCCATTCAGGCTCTCTTTGTGGTCTGTGTGCGGCCATAGCGACTAAAATGAGTTATTCACAGGGTCAAACGCGAATGGCACTGCCATTCGAGACTGACCTCAGGTTTGATTAGACCTCAAAGGTCTTATGAAAACAAATTGTGGTGAATCAGGATCTTGGAAGCAATTCTGCATGATGTTCAGTCTATCGCACTTCGAAACTCGAGTCAGCCACATCTTCTTTGTACACGGACGCGTCTGCCAAGCAAACTGACGTCTTAACGCCTGGACCAAGACAAAAGCAATCTCCGAATCGAATAAAAAGCAAAAGAATTATCACCGTTCACGGGGTCAAACGCATGGATACAGGGGGGGCTTGATCTTTGTTCGCTAAAACCGCGGGAATATAGCCATTCGTGTTACTCGAAAATGGTGTTTCTGATCCTGTTTATGGCCGATTTGACCAGGGTTGCTGAATGGTTCGGTTCCTGTATGATTCGAGGCATGGATGTCATTGTATCCACCGACGTGGTTGCCCGGACGGTACTGGGGGAAGTGCCCATCGAGAAGCTGGGCGTCGCGCTGCCCCACGAACATGTCATTCATCGCATCAGCATCCACTCGGGTAAGGCGGACAACACGATGGTCGATGTCGCCCTGCTGGCCGAGGAGTTGCGGCAGTTCAAAGCAGCGGGGGGGGGGACGATTTGCGATGTGACGCCGGTGAACGTGGGGCGAGATCCGGCGGCATTGCGCGAGGTCAGCAGGCTGTCGGGGGTGCATATTGTCTCGGCGCTGGGGCTGTATCAGCTCGACGTGTGGACGGCTGATATGCTGGCGATGTCACGGGCGGAGTTAGCGGACTTTTTGATTCGAGAGAGCCAGGGGGCGTTCAGCGGAGTCGCGGCGGGGTTTCTTGGAGAGATTGCCTCGCACAACGAGCCGGAGCACGCGGACTGGCGGAAGTATCGGCTGACGGAGAAAGAGGTCGAGGTATTCGAGGCGGTGGCAGACGCCCAGCGGGCGACGGGGCTGTGGATTTCGACGCACGCCAGCCATGGCCGGCACGGGGTGGCGCAGTTGCGTTGCCTGGCGGACGCCGGGGCGGATACGTCGCGGGTGGTGGTCGGTCACTGCGATTCCCAGCACCACGACGACCCGACCCTGGACTTCGACTACTACAACGAGCTGCTGAAATTCGGGGCGATGCTGGAGTTCGACATGTTCGGCTGGGTCGAAGAGACGGGACCGGACGAAGTACGGTGCGAACGAATTGCGGAGTTGGTACGGCAGGGACACACCGACCGGATTCTACTATCTACAGACACCTGCCGGCTGTCGCAGTTGCGCCGCAACGGCGGGCGCGGTTATGATTACTTGTTCACGCACGTGCTACCCGGTCTGCGCCGGGCCGGCGTCGGCGAAGACGATCTTCAAACCATGACCGTCACCAACCCCGCCAGGATTCTCACATGATCACGATCCACGAAACCGGGGTCATCTTCCGGAACCCGCTGCCTAACATCGTATCAGTACAGGCGCAGTTTCCCGGCTTCTGCAGGCTGGCAGAGGACGACATCATCTGCGTGTACAAGCGCGGAGCGGTTCAGATGGCAGTCGAAACGGACTACGCCCTGGCGCGCTCGGCGAACGGTGGCATTACCTGGAACGACGAAGGCGTCATCTGGGACCGTAGCAACGATGATCGGCCGTACAGCTACGGGTACGGGTATCCGCTGCTGCTGGATAACGGCGACATACTCCTGTCGGGCTACCGGTGGGATCGTTCGGTCTCCGACGCTGACCTGAACATCTATCATCCGGAAACGCTCGGGGCCGTGCCCTGCGACACCGTGTTGTTCCGTTCGAGTGACCGGGGGAGGACGTGGAGCCCGCCGCAGGTCGTGCCGGGACCGGAGGACGTCGCGATGGTGAATGCGTCGGGGCGGATCGTGAAGCTTCGCGACGGGCGTCTCATGCTGCCAATGGAAAGCTGGAAAGCCTGGGACGACCCCGGGCCGGTCAAGCAGCGTTCGCTGGTGGCGTTCTCGAAGGACGGCGGTGAAACTTGGGGCCACTTCACCACCGTTGCCATGGACCCGACGTACCGCATTCTGCACTGGAACGGCATGTTTAACCGCATCGGCGAGAATCGCATCCTCGTCATGTACTGGAGCAAGGACTCAAAGACGGAACATGACCTCACGATCCGCGCAGCCTGTTCGGAAGATGAAGGCAAGACGTGGCGGCCGACGTATGACACGGGCCTTGTCGGGCAAATGGGTTGCACGATCGACGTGGGCAACGGGCGGGCGATGGCGATCTTCAACCGCCGCGACGAGCAGAAGCCGGGCGTATGGGCGGCGATCTCCAGCGATGGAGGGCAAACCTGGCCTGGGGATGGCCACACCTGTCTCTGGGACGCCCAGGGCCGCACACTGTTAGGCAGCGCCGACAAATCCAATCGCAGCCGCAGCATCTACGACGAAGGTACAATGGCCTTCGGGAAACCCGATGTGATCCACCTCGGTGGCAACCGGTTTCTGGCGGGCTTCTGGGCGACAGCCGACTTTGTCATGCACGTGAGGTTTGCGTGCTTGACCATTGGGTAAGCGCTCGGGATTCTGAG
The DNA here is from genome assembly GCA_963578625.1 of Kiritimatiellia bacterium. Lineage (GTDB taxonomy): Bacteria > Verrucomicrobiota > Kiritimatiellia > SLOV01 > SLOV01 > CAUZEO01. Next base: position 6,122 of record CAUZEO010000149.1, read on the forward strand.
TGTTCACTGAAGTTGCGGGCCGGGCTCGCGATCACGAGGCAGGGGTTCTGCCGGCCCCGTGTTGTCGGCAATGATCGGCGCGATGGTTCGTCTTGCAGATCCTGGCCAGTGTACGACTTCCGCCCGGGCAAGATTGGAGATCTGTCGCTGGGTCTGCGGCTTCAGTTGTGAAAACATCGGGTGATACCAGATGGTAATGACTGTTCGTTCATCGTCCGAATCATTGCCGTGCGAAGCATGAAGTGCGCGACCGTCACCCAGTACCAGGTCGCCCGCTTTCGCGGGCACATCGATCTCGCCTTCTGCGGTGCTATACATCGGTGAGCTTGGATCCGCCATGCTGCGTGAATGGTCGGTGTGGGCCACGCCAAGCTCATCATGCAGGCGATGCCGCTTCCTGTGTGAGCCGGGGATCACCCTCAGGCATCCGTTTTCCGGGGAGGTGTCCGTGAGATAGAACATGGCAAATAACTGCGGCGAAATGAGCGAATAAGCGCGGGGCTCACCCGACCACATCGTGCAGTCCTGATGCCAGAAAAGGCGCGGGCTATGCGGAGGCTTGCTGATCAAATATGCTCGAGAGAACTTACTATCGTCAAAGCCCAAGCGGTCAAGCGCCTCGAACGTTCCGGGCCAGGCGACGAGATCGACTAATCCAGGCAGATCACGATTGGCAACCATTGAGCCGGTCGAGTTGTGCTCACGACGATGTTCGGCGCTTAATCCTGAGATAATCGATTGGGCGTACAATTGTACCCGCTTAAGCATTTCAGGATCGAGAACATGAGGGATCACGCATACGCCATCGCGCAGGAGCTGTTCACGTTTATCGCGCCATCGCGTGGTTTCATTGGTCATGACGTACCGTCTCCTTCTGAAACGACGCCAGCTCATCTCGCGTCGGCAGTCCGTCGATCACCCCGAGGTGCTGCACGGCGAAGGCCCCGGCGTAGTTCGCCAACTGAACGGCGTCGCTCAATGGCTTGCCTTCCGCAAGGCTCACGGCGAGCGCTGCGTTGAAGCTGTCGCCCGCGCCAGTGACGTCGACCGCTTTGATGTTCGGAACTGCAGGCACGGTGGTGGCTTCTTCGGGCGTAACGACAAGAGATCCTTTTTCGCCGAGCGTCACGACGAGGCACGAAACGCCCTCACCGAGGAGTTTTTGTGCCAGCTCCAGCGTGGGGGTTGAATCGTCGGGCGGTCGGTCGAGCAGAATGCGGACCTCGGTTTCGTTGGGCGTGAGAACGTCAACGTGCTGGAGGATCTCAGTCGAGCCCGTCTGCGCTGGCGCGGGATTCCACACCGTCTGAACACCGTGCTTGCGCGCGAGAGCCATAGCGCGTTGCACGACGGGAAAGGGGACCTCAAACTGTGACAGGAGCAGGTCACTTCCGGCGATGAGATCCTCCGCCGCATCGACGTGCTCAGTTTGCATTTCGAGGTTGGCGCCGAGATGGCCGACGATCCAGTTGTCGCCAGAGGGAATGAGGTGGACGACGCCGACGGCCGTGTTGACGCCCTCGATGCGGTGAATGTGATCGAGCGCGATCCCTTCCTTCTGGAAAGTGTCGAAGGCAACTTTCGAAAGCAGGTCGTCGCCGACGCATGCCAGAAGATTGACGTCGGCGCCGAGCCGGGCTGCGGCGATAGCCTGATTGGTACCCTTGCCGCCCGGCCCCATGTCGAATTCGTCGCCGATGAGGCCCTCCCCGATGACCGGCATGCGGGGAACACGAATCGTCAGACCGACAACGAAGCTGCCAACGATGACGATCTTTGCCACGCCTAGTCACGCTCCCAACGTCGTAACGAGAACGGATTGATGTTTCTGCGCTCCGCTACCGGTTTGACATTGGCGAAGCCCGAGTCGTAGGCCGCGCGATGACGGGCGCGGAGGTCGTGGAAGACCGAGGCGTCGGTGATGACGTCTTCCGGGCGTTTCTGACTACGTACGAGAAAATCCTTCGCCGGGGGATAGCAGGCCGCGGGGACCGACTCGCGGTCGGAGGTCTCGTGTTCGTCCTCGACTCGAGCGCGAGAAGCGTTGTTGGGTAGCGCCGCGCCCTGATAACGCAGGTCCATGCTCCAGCGTACGCCGGCGCTCTTGTTCTCGAAGCTTGCGTGTGGTGTTCGATTGGTCATGAGGAGCACACCACCCTTGCGTACCGGAACCGGGATCGCCCTGGTGCCGCGAGGTAAGTCGGTCATGTCGATGGCGAGGTAGGTGGCTTCCGCGTTGGGCTGATGGCGGAAGACCTCTGATTCGTGTGCACGTGGCCGCAGGTAGAGACAGCCCGTTTCGAGAGTCGCGTCGACGAGTGGGATCCACATAGTCACGATAAGACCGTTGTCGCAGTCGGGCGCGAAGTAACCCGAGTCCTGATGCCATGGTACTTCGCCGCGCGGATCGCCGGGCAATTTGGGGCGCACGCGGTACACGCTGCTGGCGATGAGCTCCGGGCCGCAGAGGGATTCGGCGAGGTCGAGCAGTCCGGGATGGCGGATGAACTCGAAGATTGCCGGTCCGGAGAGCGCGCCGCCCGTGACGGCCGGGACGAGCGTCGAATCTTCGCGATCGATGGCGATCAGCTGTCGTTCGAAGCCGTGCGCCTCGTAGGTGCTCTCCAGCTCGCCCCGCTCGACGAGCTCCTGTGCCCGCGCGGTTACTTCGCGGATGATCTCTTCGATGACGGGCTGGAGGTCGGCCTCCGCGAGCGCCTTGTCCACGACGAGATAGCCCTCGCGATGGAAGGTGTCGATCTCTTTCCGGCTGAGGCCCTGGATGGTGCGTGGCATGGGTTCACAGTAGCAGAATGTCGGTCATCTATCCACTTTTATGACGACTGATAGGGATTTTCTTTTCCGCAATCTAGTGCACCGCGTCAAAAATATCTACCCTTTGGATTGGCCTCTTTTGGCGCCGAGGCGGATGCTTGGTGATCCGGGGGGTGGCTTATCACTGTTTGTCGCGGGTCGTCCAGTTCGACGGCGCGTCCTGGCAATCGTGCGGAATAAACAGGGTCCCTTCCTCGAAATGCTCCCGGGGCAGCAATCCCACGAACGAACGGTTCGCCGAGAGCTGCATCATATTCTGAAACCCGAACAGGTAGCGCAGGTTGGCCGGCTCGGTCACGATGAGGGCATCCAACCCGGCTTCGGCCATGGCTCCGCCGGCTCGCCGAACGCGCGCCTCGTATTCCTCGATGGCAAAGTCCGCGTACCGGATTTGTTTCCTCATGCTCGTTCCTCTCATATCGGGTGCAGTTGAACTCTCTATACGACATTTCTTGCTCACTGCGGAATGAATTCCGCGCTACGCGCACATGGATCGAACGCAATCTATCCGGATCGGTGATCAAGCTGGAATGCTACGTAGTATACAACAATACTGAAATTCCTCTTCGTTCTCTTCGTTGATTGGATCTCGATGCTCCGGGTGGTTTTTCTTTGTCGAACTTGTGCGTCGCCAATCGGATATCTTGGTGGTTTTCGCACTGACTGATCATGACATCCTGTCAGTGGACTATCCGGGTGTAGGTTTCCGGGTGGCGGTTGGCGAGGAAGTCTCCCGAGCCCGACCGCCACCGCTCTCGCAGTTTTGGGTCCAGGTCCACCAGGAGCATGCGTTCGTCGTTGTGATGCCGAGTGCTTTCGGCCAGCAACCGGCCATCGGGTCCTGCCGAAAAAGAATAACCAGGCCAATGATGAATCCCCTCGGCATCACCCAGGGCGGGCTCACAGCTATTCTCCTCGTCCCTGACATTTCCTGCATGATTGACGCCGAGGACAAAGACCCGATTATCGTAGGCTCGTGACGGCGCCCAGGCGAGCACCTGCTCGGCCCATTCTTCGGGCCCCTGGCGCCGGCCGCTGGAATCGCATCGGCCGGAGGCGAACGACATCAGCAATACATCCGCGCCGTCCAGGGCAAGACATCGCGCCGCTTCGGGGAACTCGGCATCCCAGCAGATCAGTGTCCCGACTTTCGCGAAGCCGAGGTCGATCACCGGCCAGGTCTTCCCCGAGGAGTAACACGAATGCCCATCTTTCCCGTGGTGCACTTTGGCGGCATAACCCAACACCCCCCTGGAGCCGACGAACACTTGTGCGTTAAGAAGATCGTCATCGGCCCGCAGCGCCATGCCGAGGCTGATGACTAGTCCGCATTCGCCGGCCACTGCCGTCAACTCAGCGCACATCGGCCCATCGAGTGTTTCGGCTTGCCCTCGTATCGTGCCCACGTCGTCGCAATAACCCTGCAACGCCACTTCGGGGAAGCAGACCAGATCCGCCTTTTTCCCGGCGGCGGTGCGCACCCATTGAATGATGCGCCCGAGATTCTCCACCGGCCGGGCAAAACGACTTTCAAACGAAATCAATGCCACGCGGCATTTGTTCATCTTCAGGCTTTCATGGGGATCACCCTTCGATGAAGGATTCATCCCGCAGAGCGTTCTCGATATCCTCCAGCCTCGGTCTCATCTCGGCCAGGAATTTACGATTTGTTTCTTCATCTTGCCCGGGCCGGGGGCGCCGCCAGACATAAGGGGCCTGGCCCCGGTCCCGCATCAGGGCCTCGAAATTGGGTTTGATCCCGCCGTACTTGAAGAAGACGTCGGCGTAGAGGAGGAACAGGTTTTGCAGTTCCTGGGCGCGCTCGATGTCCTTGTGGTTGACGGCGTCGTAGATGCCCAGGAACAGCCGGGGAAAAAGGTTGTAGTTCATCCCGATCCCGCCCGTGGCGCCGTAGAGGAGCCCGGGAAGCAGGAATTCGTCGTTGCCGTTGAACACGATCGTCTCCGGGTGGCGGCGCAGCACGCGACTCATGAAGAACAGGTCCCAGTCGCTGATCTTGAAACCGACGACACCGTCGATATCCAGAAGCGCGCTCATCTCCTCGGTCGTGAACCGGTGCCCCGAGTGCGAGGGGATGTAGTACACGAGCAGGGGCCGTTGGCCCGCGCTGGCGATGTCACTGTAATAGTTGATCAACTGGGCGTGGTCGCGGTTGACAGGGGGCATGCTGGACAGGGCATGAGCCCCGGCGGCGACGGCGTGCTCGGTCAGATCGATCGCGTCGCGGGTATTGGTGCATCCGACGTGAGCGATTACCTTCGCGTTGTGGCTGCGCGAGACCTCGATCGCGATTTCCACCGCCCGCTTGCGCTCATCGAGGCTCATGCTGTAGGCGTCGCCGGAGGCCCCGCAGACGTAAAGCCCGTGAACGCCCTGATTGAACAGGTTCTCCGCCAACGCTGCGAAGGCGTCCTCCAGAAAACGGTCCGCCTTGTCGCAGGGACTGGCGATGGCGGGGAAAATTCCCTTCAAGTCCATGTGATACTAAGGCGAACCCGGCGTCACGCGGTAGTTCTTTGAGGTGGAAGTGTCCGAGGGATCGAACAGCGTCATGCCGCAAGCCATGCCCGCAACAATAAGACCTAGTAGTTTTCTCATGCCCCACTTTCCTTATTTCGTAGGTTTCCCCGAACAGGTTGCTCACGCCGGCACGTTCCTTCGCTGAACGTTTCTTTTCGGCGTCCTGAATACGCCATTCATTGTCCATAGTGCCGTCTTTTTGTCAAACAGAACCTTTCGAATCACCAAACCCCGCAAAGCCTGACCGGGAAAGCATTATACCGAAACCAGATGATCATCGGGCGAGGTCGCGCATCGCGCTAAAATCTTCAAAGCTCAGATTCGCGCTGATGGAGTTGCTGCACGCGTCTCTTCCCCGTAGGTTTGAAGTGTCCGCGGAGCGCGCTTCCGCGCATTCGCGCCCGACCTTGGACTGGGTTACGAACGCGACGGATGGGGCGCTGCTCTGCATCTACAACGTGACCCGAACTCCTCAAACCAATCTTGTACTTGAACTGGACTGGGACCAGATCAAGTCTCCGGGGGCGTTGGAGGTGATAGACGC
>CAUZEO010000150.1:0-11980 GCA_963578625.1 Kiritimatiellia bacterium
CCGCCTACTCCAACCATGCCTTTACACGATAAGATCTCACGGGATCACCGGCGGTGTTTGTGTGCAAGACCGGACTGCCGTCACCAACAACATTCGTATAGCCGGGTACAGGCTGCCATGGGCCGGGAGTGAGGTCGGAACAATCCTGCAGATCATAATACCGATCCACTCCTTTATAGCCCGCCCCGTCCGCCGCAACTGTATTATAATGCACCACAACCGTTCCGTTGGATTCGGAAATCTCAATATCGAAACGACTCAAGCTGGTGAGCGGAACGGTACCCAGCACGTATTCTTCCCAATTCAGCAATCCATCGCCGTCATCGTCCCGGATCACATCGGCAACATTGGTGCCGAGACCATACTGCACAAGCCACCAGACCGGTGTGGCATTCGCCGCCAGGTCAGCCGAAAAACCCGCGTCGATCGTGTGATTTGCCGTCACGTTCGTGAACGTGTAGTTGGTGATCGCGCCCATGGATTGGGCGCCGTCAATCACGATGTCGGCGACATGGTAGTAGTCGGTCGAGATCATATCAAAGTTCATAGCGCCGCCTACATCCACCAGCACCTCGCCGGAAGGATCAATGATGCCGTGGAGGCCGGCAGAGGCAGTGATCTTCTTGAAATCGAGTGTGTTGTAGTTTTCTACCACCAGGTCATCCAGATGGAAGTTTCCTCTGGTGGACAAGCCACTGAAGTAACTGTTGTTGGTATTCGCCGCGGCAAACCAGTCGTAGGTATTCGTAACGGCAACACCGTTCGTCCACAGCCGAAAATGGAAGAAGCCGTTGACATCTCTTTCATAATCCACTTCCAGGGTCAGCCGGATCCATTCATCCGGTCCGACATTCGTCTCCGTCAGTTCTGTCCAGGCGTTCGCAGAAGGCTGGCCCGCAGGATCCGGACAGTGCCACACCAGCAGGCGGCTATTCGTGTTGACGTAAACGCCGAATTGCACATCCGCCTGAAGTTGAGGCGGCAACTCCTGTTCCCAGGGCTTGCACTCGAACATCATATCGATCCAGATCTTGGTATGCTCCTCGGTATTCTCAAACCGGTTGGTAACCGGTCCATCGATCTCCAACACGAGCTCGTGCGTCTCCTCCATCAGCGGATACGCGCCGCTATAGGCGCTTGTGTAGTCGTTTGTGACAACCGTAGCATCATGCCTGTCCCCGGCATGCCAGCCCTGCATCCCGGCAATCCGAGTACCGTCATCGTACTTTTCAAAGGACTCCCGGTAAGGAATCCGGTTCAATGTGTTCGAGCCAATCACCGTAATGGTAACGTAGTCCGTGAGAGTAAGATTACTGCCGAACGTGGTGGTCAGGGACAGCGTGTAAATTCCCGCCGCCTCGGGAAAGCTTGCCGTGGTATTCGGGGCAGAAGGGTCCCCGAACGCTACCATTCCGGGCCCCGTGTATTTGGTCCATAGCGTGGCGACCAGTTCTGTCGGAAGTCCATCGCCGTCCACGGTGGCATTCAGCAGCACCGGGTCCAGAATGGCTAGGGTCTGGTCCTTGGTGTCAATCAAAGCACTAGGCTGATTCGTATACACCGTAATGCCGACTCCCGGCGAAGTGCTGGTCTTGAAATCGTCCTTCATTTTCGCCGAAAGCGTATACACCCCGGCGTTTGTGATGTTGTCCAGCACCCATTCGTACGGAGCGTCGTACACCACACCGAGACTGTTCGTGTCCTCGAAGAACTCCACCTCGTGGACAGACCCAACCACTCGGTTGCTGTCAATGGCAACCGTGATTAGAGAAGAAAACGGCAGGATAAGCGACTCCCCTTCCGCCGGACTGCTTATCGTCACTCTTGCCGGCTCGGAAGCGGTAATGAGAACCGCCGGCGAGATGTTCGTCCCCGCGTCATCCACCAGTCTTGCCATTAGCGTGTACGTCCCGGCATTTGTTATATGAATATAATCCAGTGTGCATTCGTAAGGGGCATTGGACACCACGCAAATGATGTTCGTGTCCTCGAAAAACTGTACTTCATGAACAGAACCGACCAACCGGTTGCTGTTAACGGCCACCTTGATCGTGGTTGAAAACGGAATAAGAAAATCATCGCCGATTTCCGGACTGGTGATGCTCACCTTCGGCAACGACAATCCCGGAGATCCGCCGTCACCCGTCGCCATCCAGTTGATATTGTCATTCCCGTAATCCTCCGTTATGATTCGGTGAAGCGAGGGGCCGTTACCGTCCGCCACAGACGTCCACGGCGCCTTGTCATCATACTCCACGCGTTCCACAAGAATATTCGGAACAAAGGCCGGTTCAGGCTCACCCGGCTTAAACAGACGGATACTCTCTCCCGCATTGTCCAGTTGCCCGGAATAGGGCCCATAGATCTCCACGCCGGCAGGCACACTGGTATACACAGAGCGGAATGTGTTTGCGTCGGTCGGAACGACCAGCACAAAGTTGGTTGCGCCGATCACAACATCTGGAGGAAACATGAAGTCAATTGCGCCGGTGAGTTTCCAGGTATTTGCCGGATTCTCAGAGTCGGCTAAGTTCACATCACTGCCGGTTATGTTGTACAGCTCGATGAATTCAAAGGACCCGGGCTCTTCGGGATGATACATGACCTCACTGATAACTACCGGGCCAACCAGAGGATATGCATTGACTCCATTCGGCGTCGGCGCGCTCATCGCGGTAAAGTCAACACTGTCGTCGCTCTTCGTATACCGCCCCAATGTCACATTCCTCTCAGCAGCCCCAAAGTCCTCGGATTCCCTGTATGCCGGCTCAGCCGGCATCCCGTTCGTTCCCGCCGACAGATACACGGTATCTCCATGTTCACTCAGCGCAAATCCGTCGGCGCCAAGGGCATGGGTGCCGAAGTTGCTATACTCGGTGAATACGATATAGCCGTTCGCAGGTAAGATTGTTCCACTGGGAACCGGGAACTTTGTCAGGTTGGTACTGGTGTCACTCAGAAACCAATCACCGATGGCGATCGGGCCGGTGGTGGTGTTGTGCAGTTCGATCCAGTCACCGGGATCCTCGTTGTCCTGGTGACTCAGCACCTCGTTGATCACTACGGATCCCGGAGGCGCGAACAGGTCCGGATCCTCCTCGCCGGGTGAGCCGTTGCGATAGGCGGAATGACGCCATTCAGATTTTCTGTCCAGATCGCCGGATTCCGGAGCAATCACCGTGAGCGAAAAGCCTTCCCCATCCGTGCCGGGAAACCACGCGTTATTGTAGGAAAACGAGTTCGTTTGGTTCAGTGAGTTCCGCAGCGTGATCTGCTCTCCGCCATCATCCAGGCCGCCCAGGTATTTGCCGGCTATGTTGATGCCGGCCCAGTTCGGGTACCGGATCTTGAACGCGGCCAGGTTCCTGACCGCCACAACATAATCACCCGCCGCGAGGTTGGTTACGCTGCCGTAGGTGAAATCAAACGTGATGCCGCCGATGAATTCGACACCCAGCAGGCTGGTCGTCTCCGTGCCGACATTCTTAAGCTCAATAAATTCGAAGTCACTCGCTGTATAACTTGTTTCCGCGCCCATCGGGATTTGCGGATGATACATGATCTCTGTAACGGCTAACGTTGGCGGTGTGATGCGGAACACGGCTTCCGTCAGCCCACTCCACGGGATATTAAGGGTAAACGGGTTTTCGGACGGATCTGTATGAACGGTTGTCCATAACCCGTCCCATGCCCGTGCCCGCACAACGGTGCTCTCCGACAGAGAGAACTGGCCCTCATACACTTGCGCGTTCGGGGCCGGATTTCCATTCGGGTCTCGCGGATCCGATCCATCGACCGTATAATAGACCGTGCCGGCAGGAGCGGTAAGGATGAGTGGAAAATCGGTCGTAACAAGCCCGCCGTTCTGATTGAACTCTGCCGCCACGAGAAATTGGCTGTCTATCCAATCAACTCGATTGGATAACCAGTCCTTCATCCAGTCGACTTCTTTCTGGTACGTGTCTCTATCCGCATAGCCCGGCGCCGCGTACGTGGTCGCTTGACCGAGGATCGGCCAGCGCATGAAATTACGAGCCTGGGCTTCGTCAACCAGGGCGGCGATATCGTCAATATCCGACATGATGGATTCGGTGGACAATTTCCCTCTACGCAGATCGGTCCAGCGATCGATCCTTTGCTGGTAGTAATCAGGATCCTGGTACAGGGTGGGCCACCATTTTATGTAAAACGGGTGCTCATAGAAATAGCTGTTCCAGCCTTCAGGGATATGCCCTCCAAATGGCGGTTGGTACCGGTTGCCGAGGGCCGTATTATAGTCCCATACAGGTTCCATGACGATCTTGGCGCCACGGTCCTTGAACATGTAGGTGCTCCATCCATCGATGTTCTTTGTCAGCTCAAAGATGATGTCGCGATCAAGAAAAGACCGGACATCGATGTACTCGCTGTAACCCTTGCCTGTGACCTGATTCGTGAAGGTCGGATCGAACAGGGCCGCCTCAAACTCCGCGATGTAGCCTGTGAGCCACGTTCTTTGCTGGGGCGTTATCGCACCTTCCCCGGGATCGACATACTGCAGCTTGACGGACGGAAACATCGGCGTGGAGAACCCCGATGCACCGGGATTGTTGCTGTCTCCCTTGAATATGTATCCGCCTGTAATCTCGGGCTCGGCATTGTCGGTCGGATCAAGCGCAGCGATGTTGACGCGGTTGTTATCACGTTTGATTTTTTCCGCGAACACATACACGCCCCGGTAGTCGTTTGAAGAAATATTGCTGACGTCAAGCGTGCTGTTGAGGAAAAGCTCAACAAAGAGGGTGCGCGAGGCATAGCGGCCCATGCGGGCGCTCCATTTGTAGGTGATATAGTTCCGCATCAAGGTTTTATCCATGTACGGCCCGTACAGCACCCAATCCGACTCGGAGGGAAAGCCGAATAGCGAAACACTCCGATCCTCATTTTTGTCATCCCATGTTTCCAGGCTATAGCTCTTCTTGAGATTGTATATCCTGGTGGCGTTGCCGCGCACTTTCATTCCGGCACGGCCGATGAAATCGGCGGATCCTGTAAGGGAGGCGCGGCCTGTAGGGTCTCTATCGATAAAAACCACGTAGGCCGGGCTGATCGGGTATTCCGCGTGCTGGTCGGTTTGCGAGTCGATATTGTAACCAAATGTATCAGCTACCACGATCGGCAGGGCGGAACTGAAATTCCATACTTCGGCATTCAGGGCAAAATAGGCATGGCTGACGGTGGGGCCGGGATCCAGGCCGGCCTCGTAGACCTTTGCCCGGACCTGGGTGGTGATCGTGATTGAGAGTGGGTTGCCACTGGTATAGGTGGCTGAAGAGTTTGTGGGGACCGAACCATCGAGCGTATAGCGGATGAGCGCATTTGAAGATTCTGCGGTCAGATAGAGTGAAAAACTGTTCGTAAACACACCGCCGGTCCGGGAAAAGTTCACTGCCTCGGCCAAACCGGCCGTGTTCGATAACCCCGGAGTGGGATCCTGGAAATAGCGTTCAACGCCGTTCGTATCGAGTCCGTAGGAAACATCAGGCGATTGTTCCGGATACTCCGGCGCGTATTGATGAACGATCGTGGCGCCGTCCGGTTTGACCAGGGCCAGATATTCACCGTTTCCGTTGAGTTTGAAATTCGAGTGGAGTTCCGATTGAAGTACGGCATTACTGCCGTCGGCGAAGACAAGCAGGTAGCCGCCGGCGGTGATGCTGGCACTGGGAAATTGCCATTTCTGCAATTCCTCCGGATTGTCGGTCAGGTACCAGTCCACCAGGTTGGTATGGCTGCCGGTGTCATTATAGATCTCGATCCAATCCGAGTAGTCCCCGATTGCATTGATGTACGCCGTGTCATTGATGGCCATAAACTCGTTGATAACCAAACCGGCGCCATACGTGGCGACAGGCAAGTGGATCAGGTTCAGGGCAAGGCACCATGCAAACGTGGCTCTTGTTGCGGATCGTGGACTACTTTGCATACAGAACCCTTTGACCCTATACCCAACTTGGGTACTGCCGGAGCCCCACTGAGGATCCGGCCTGGGATCACAAATCTCCGATTTTTCAGACTAATGGATCAATAAAACTGCGCCCTTGTCAGATTTGGCGGGGGGCTTGGAAACCCCATAGAAGCGGAACTCGCCCGCTCCGGTGCCCCATGTCGCGCCGTGGTTGCTCAGCACCGAGAGCAAGACGTACTGTGCATCGGCGCCATCCAGTTCCACGAACTCATCCACGCTGTACGGATCAACCGTGCCGGGATTCATTTCGACAATTCCGTCGCCGGTGTTCCATGCTACACTCGTCCAGTCATTCCGGTCGCCGCTATTGACCGTGCCGACCAGGATTTCGACCTCTTTGATTCCTGTGTCCATCCATGGGGGGCCGGAGGCCATTGCGCTGTAGATGTGCAGCTCGTCCAGCTCGTAGACCTGGTCGAACGTGAACAGCAGTGTCAGGATGGTGCCCGTCGGTGCAGCTGCATGGAGATTCGTCCCGTATTTGGCCGGCGTGACGGCCATCCAGTGCGTGTCATCCGACTCGTTACCGGTAAAATTCCAGTTGTTCGAAATGTGTTTTCCTTCGTCTGTAGGGTCACCGCTCGAACCGCCTCCCACCACGCCGTTCCCGTTGATGGCAAAGACCGCTTCGCCCGCCCAGGCACCGCCGGACGGAATGGCTCGCTCATCGCTGGCTTCGATACTGACCGCGCTGGTGGTGTCCCACCCAGATCCCGTATCGCCGATGAATCCTCGCGATTCAGCGACCATGCACGTTCCGTCTCGGAAGCAGCACGCTTCGGGAGGCTGGGGACAGATCGTCAGGAAGCATTCGGTGTTCGTCCCCTGCGGCGTGCCCATGGCGTTGATGCAATCCATCGCGGCCATGTTGGCACAACTACGGTTGTTGAAACAACAGGCTTCTGTGACGGCGTTGCCCAGTCCCGTCGGATCCCCGTATATACGCACTTCGCTCAGGGCGGCATCCGTGTTGGGATCCAACTCAGGACGGAGGTCATCCCACCAACTCTGGTCCGGCCAATCGCCGGTCGTGATGCGAACGAAGCGTCCGGTCAACCCGGTCAAGTCGACATCCAGCGACGGGGGTGTGGGGGCGGCCCCCGCCCCCGGAGCGGCGGGCATTTCCCCACTGAAGGCCACGGTGGAATCTCCTCCGAACTCCCGCACCTCAACGGTAATCTCCTGCATTCCCTGGATGTACCAGGCGGGAAAGTTGTAGCTCCAGATCACCACGTTGGTCAGCTCATGACTCTCTCCCAGGTCGTATTCGACCCAATGCGGAGGAGGCGTGGAGTTAGTCGAGGAATTTGCATTATTTTTCAGAAGACCCATTTTCACAAACGTTGGATCGTCAAAGTCATGCACATCATTCGTCGCGTTGGCCGATCCCGAATCACCCGACATTCCGGAATCGTCGTAGGTATAGATCATCTGAAACTCCCCATGTTCTCCGGAAGACGTATGGGTTGCAATGGGAAGGCGCTGGGCCGACGCGGAAAATGCGCCGGTGGTCGAAATGATGGAAAGGATCAGGGTTAGCCGTTTCATGGGATTCTCCTTTTCGTTCCGCCGTCCCCGAGGAACGGCTGTTCCTGCAGTCAATCAACACGTTTCAGGCACCCGGAGATGCCCCGGTGACATCTCATGCAATTTGTTGAAGGGCAACGCCCCACTGGCGTTGGACAACAACGTCATCCCCGCAAACACACAACAACTGATCCCTGGAACCAATACACTCATGAGCACTTTCCCTCTAGCTATACACATACGGATCTTGTTTCCGGGAAGGGGTGAGACCAAGTCAAAAAATGAGAATTTTCGAATTTCCCAGGAGGGGATCACACACCACAGATTGTACAGAAGGTTAAGGGGCAAATATTCATCTGATTACGATTGCCGTCATTTCCAGGGTGATATGGAAGGGAACCGGTCGGAAACGCATCTGCTTGCACCTTGACCGCCGGACGGTTTCGTCACAAAGAAGACCTGTGCGCTCGAAGCGCACGATATTGACTTGCACCTCGGTCGTCGTTGGTGGAAAATATGACGATGTTTAAAAACTCCACGCTGATCGTTTTTTTGTGGGGCCTTTTCTTCGCGCTCTCTGTTTTCGGGGTGGAAGTGGAGGATCAGGTCGTGGGCGAGCGCCCCATCGAGATGGTCTGGGCAAATCGGACAACGGACACGAGGCCGCCGCTCATTGATTTTGAAGATCTTACCGGCTGGACGGTGGAAGCGAGGAATGCCGAAGCCAGGCTCATTCAAAGCAGGGAACAACAGATCTGGGGCAAGTACACGGGGAAGCTCGTCTATCGCAGGACATCAGAAACCCCTTCCGTGATTCTGCGCCCGCCTCGACCCGTTCGGATCACCGCCCCCTTTGACTGTGTGAACTTCTGGACCTATGGCAACTCTATCTGGGTCCCTGACAGCTCGGATCCGGGCCGGGTGAATCTGCTGATTGAGAGCGAGTCGGGCGTCGAGGACGTGCTCGAGATCGGGCGATTGAGCTGGCCGCGGTGGAGCCTGCATCATCGTAAGCTCGAACTCCGCGAGCCGGCCTTGCTGACAGGAATCGAAGTTGTGGATTTCTCCAACGAAGGGGACCGTTCGGTCTTTTTCGACAATCTATCGATCTACAAGGAAGAGCTCGAGCCGCTGGAATTTAAGGCGAGTCCCAGGCGGGGGGTCGATCCGTTCCCCGGCCAGACCCCCGGCCTGAATACCGGAACCGGGCGATTGCCCTTTCCTACTCGCCCGGAAACCATTCTCCCGACCAACGCGACCGGGGATTTTGTCACGAGCCTGGACCAGGACGGTAACGCATTCGTCTTTCGTTATCGTGGATCGGATGGTGAATTAACGTATGTCTATGAACCCCAAACCGGCACACTGAGCGATCTGCGAGCTTCCTGGCAAGGACGCGGGAAGGTGTTTCAACCGATCGTTGACGGCGGGGTTTACGGCACAGACGGCAACCGTGGCGACTTTGAAATCATCTCCTGCGAACGGCAGGACGATTCGGTCCTATCCACGTGGAAGTGGACGTGTGACGGCGTGAGTTCCGAGGTGACGTACACGTTCCGGCTTTGGCAGAAGTCGTTGGTCGTTGATGTGAAATGTTTGGGTGGCCAGGTCGACTTGTTCCGCACAGGAAAGGCTGTCGGACTGGAGAACCCACGGTTGATTACGATCCCGTTTCTTATCTTTAATGCCCGTGACGGCACCCGCCCCGGTGTGTTGATCGCCGGCAGCAGTGACAAACCGTTATTTGTATCTGCGTGGTTCGACTGGTACCGGTCCAATGCTTCGAGGTTCGGATTCGACTTCAGGATTGCTGACGACGGCGCGTACTGTCTTACCAGCGCAGATTACCTTCCCCGGTCTGACGGAAGGCGTAACGACTGCTTCGAGCGGTTGTTTTTGACGGTCTCCCCTGATTTTCAGGAGACGCTGCCGACGGTGGCGAATCCGAAGTCGCCCTGGATGGATGTGATGGGCACACGACTGTTCCGCAACAGTGGGTTCTGTTCGAACCGGGAGAGCAACAAGGTCTATCTGGACCGCTGGAAGGACGTCGCGCGGTACGGAATCAACCAGATCATCTTGACGAATCATGAAAGCGGATGGAGCGATTATTGGGACGAAAGCAGCTCTACCTTCCGCAGGCGAACGGCAAGGCTCAAGGGAGGCGATGCACATCAGGCCAGGCTGACAAGGCAGCTCAAAGCTCTGGGTTTCCGCTACGGGCCCTACAACAACTACTGCGCCTATCTTCCCGTCAACGAGTATTGGGACGAAGACTTCACCATCAGGACGCCTTCGGGGCAGTGGCTCCAGCAATACCCTCACCCCAGCATGCACTATGCCGTCAAACCCTCACGGGCGGTGCAACTCGAGGAGGAGATTGCCCCGATCCTCAAAGATACATTCGACTTCGATTGTGCGTATCTCGACGTTCACACGGCATGGGGCACATTCAGTTACGTCGACTATGACGCAAGGGTCCCGGGAGCCGGCACGTTTGCCGCCACGTATTACGCGTACGGTGAGCTGATGCTGAATCAGCAGAATGTCTGGCAGGGTCCAGTGTTTGGTGAAGGCGGCGTTCACTGGATCTACGCCGGGTTGATCGGCGGCACGTATGCCAGCGAGTACAATCATTCCTCGCTCTGGCGAGGTCCCTGGCTGGTCGACTTTGAATTGCTCAAAGTGCACCCCCTTTCCTGCAATGCCGGGATGGGCAATCTGGCGATGTTTTATTCCATGGAAGGCCTTGCGAAGACTCCGAAGGAGAGGGAGCCCAAGCTGGATCGTTTCCTCGCGGCTACGATTGCCTTCGGCCACATCGGCTGGCTGGATCAGAACGAGGGTATCCGGGGGATGGTGCGCAGCTACTTCCTGCTTCAACAGCTTCAGTCACGATACACCCGGGCGGACGCCGTTGAAATCAGATACGCCGACGCGAGTGGGGCATTGCTCGATACCTCATCCGCGATCGCCACCGGCGCGCATGAGCGCTGTCAGATCTTCGTCCGGTATTCAAACGGGTTGAGCGTGTGGGTCAACGGACATCCGACCGAGACCTGGGAGGTGCCGGCGGGCACACTGCCGCCAAACGGCTGGCACACCCAAGGCAAAGATGGTTCGTTCATCGAGTACAGTGCGATGAAGGACGGACGGCGTGTCGACTACGTCGAATCTCCCGAGTATGATTATGCCGATGGACGAGGCACATTCACGCACTTTGACAGGCTTTCGGCCGACGGTGCGCTGATCGCACACCGGAACGAAGACGGGACGGTCGAACTCATTCCTGTCGAATGCAAGCAGTGGTGTGGTGTGTCCATGGACGGGCGTGACGGGACAGCGACGGCGCTGGATCAGCAGGGCGACAACATGGGGATTTGCGAGGTCCGATCGGCTCGGGGACTCGTCTATGTCCTGCCAAAGCCCGACGCGTTCAGCTATCTATTGAGGCCGGCGGGATTGTTGAAGAGTCCGTTGACCTGTGATGTAAGGCAGGTGACACCGGGCCAGTCGGTGATCGTCCGGGGCGCAGAAGAGCATACCTTCCGCGTGTCCGTGGAAGCGAAGGCGGGGGATCGGATCTGGAAGCAGCTCGAAGGCGAATGGATTGACTTTACTGTTGTGCCGATTGCACAGATCAGTCCGGCGGTGACCCCGGACCATGCCCTTGAACTGACGATAACCAGCGGACTTGCCTCGGAGGCGGAGTTCGTTGCCGAAGTGGAGGGCACATCCAGGCGGGCAACGATCGGACCGGGTGTCAGCAGGAAGCTGCAGTTCGTCCTGCCGGCACCCGAACGCGAGGAACTCAAACCGTTGAACGTGACATTGCGTGCGGCCGAGACTCAACAAGAGCACAAGTGGTGGCTGCACGCCAGGAGAGTTGGGTCAAGTAAGGGTCGGCTCGAGTACGCCATCTACGATTCGCAGGACGATGTCACATTTCAACCGGCCACGTATTCCTCACGTGGCTTGAGCGCTGCAGATCTGAAATCAGCGCGGGCGGCCTGGTTGAGGATGGACGTCCTGGGCGGCATCGTCCGCAACGCGGTCAACGCAGAGATCAATGGGGTGCGAATTGGTGAGCTTCCCGCGACTCCCAGCTATTTCAGTGACATTCGGAACGACAAATGGTCTCCTATTTACCTTCAGTTCCCTTCCGACGTCATTGCGGCGCTGCAAGCGGAGAACAGCATCGTGCTGAACAATCCCGGTGAGTGTGTCTTTAAAGCGAGGCGTTTCTGGGTCGAACTGGAAACGGCTGACGGCAGGCGGGTGTCGTCCAGGATTACATCACGTGTAGAGACACAACCGCCCGGATACTTTTTTGACGCAAACATGCATTATCCGACAAATCCCTATTTCTACAGGCCGACTCGCACAGACGTCGTGTTTGCTCTCGAAGATTGATGTCGCAGTTCATCCAGATGTTCCCCAGGCGAT
>CAUZEO010000151.1:0-11937 GCA_963578625.1 Kiritimatiellia bacterium
TTTTCGTCCGGCGTTTGCCTTTCATTCGTCTGACTCCTTTGGCGAAGGTCCTCAGACGAACATCGTTCATGGACCAGCTTTCCGAGGCCCAACCATAGTGTGAGCCGGTTCACGTTGACAGCATCGAACATGCAGTCCAGTTTGCAGGCGGAAATCTTGAATCGTAGATAGGTAAAACTCTGAGGTTGTACATTATGGTGCGGGACGCCGATTCGTACGGTTTTCGGTTCAATTAGTTTTCAGGAAACGTCATGGCTCGGAAACTGAACGTATTATTCCTTCCCCATCCGGACGGCAGCCTGATCGAGCTGGTTCAGGCGCCGGCTAAAACGTGAATGGAATTTGCTGCCATGCACCTCCTGATCGCCACCCGAAACGCCGACAAGCTCAAGGAAATCCGGGGCGTCTTCGATCTTCCGGGGCTGGAATTCTCGAGCGCACTGGACTACCCCGAAATCCCCGATGTCGTGGAGGACGGGGCGACCGCGGAGGAGAATTCGGCGAAAAAAGCCCGGACCCTGGCCCGGGTGACCGGTCATTGGTCGTTGGCTGACGACACCAGCCTAGAGGTCGAGGCTCTCGATGGCGCCCCGGGGATCTATGCCGCGCGATATGCGGGGGAGGAGGCGTCCTACGAAGACAATGTTCGCAAACTTCTCCGCGAGATGTCGGAGATTGCCGAAAGGGGTGCCACGTTCCGGACCGTGATCACCCTTTCCGACCCGGACGGCGACGTTCGCCACGCCGAGGGCGAGATCCGGGGCTTGATCACCCATTCGCCCCGCGGTTCGGCCGGCTTCGGTTACGATCCGGTCTTTCAGCCCGACGGATACGATCAAACCTTCGCTGAAATGCCTCTCGAATTGAAGAATCGGATTTCCCACCGTGCCCGGGCTCTCCTCCACGCAAAATCGCTCTGGAACGACCTCCTCGGCGACTGACCCTCCGGCTTACAGATCCCGGTGAATGCCCTCGCGCAGGATCTCTCGCAGTTTTCGCAGGGCGTCGTCCTGGATCTGCTTGATGCGTGCCCGGGTGAGTTTCAGGATTTTTCCGGTCTCTTCGAGCGTTCGCCCGTCGACGAATCGTAATCGCATGATGTACCGGGACCGTTCCGGAAGCTGCTCGATCGCGGACCAGATCTCAGATACTTGCGCCGCCTCAATCGCAACATCGGCGTCCACGTCTTCGATCAACTCGTGCAGGTTCGATGTGGTGTCTCCCAGCATGGCGTCAAGTGACACCGGCGGCGCCGGTATCTTTTCGTACTGATGAATAAACGTCTGCACCTGGTTGAGCCTGCCCTTGGTCAACCCCGTAAGTTTTGACAAGGTATCCACATCCGGCTCTTCGCCGTGAACCTTCACCCATGCCTCGGTTACGTTCTTGATCTTTACCATGTCCCGGGTCGGTCGAATGCCAATGCTTCCGGCACGGACGTGATCCCGGAAGTAGTTGCGCAACCGGTTCTGAATGGCCTTTTGCGCATAGGCGTAAAACGGCGTGCCGCGCGTGAAATCGAATTTTCGGATCGCATTTGACAGCGCTTTGGAGCCCTCCTGGAGAAAATCCGCCAGCCAAACCTGGCCAATCCAGAAGAAGGGCTTGACGCAGCGTACGACCAGCCGGCGATTTGCGATAAACAGCTCTTCCTCCGCTGCTTCTATGCGGGACACCAGTCCCCGGGCGTCCTGGACGAGGTCACGCAATTTCTTGCCGGAATCGTCCTCCGATTCCGCGTGCATTCGAAGCCGGAAGCAGCACCAGTGAATTTCCGTAAAAAGGTTTTTCGTTTGTTCGGGCTTCAGAATTTCTACGGTGCCACGTTCCACAAGAAAGCGCCCGATCGACTGCATCGACGAGTCAATGCGGACGAACGTTCGCTCTTGCCGGACTTTTTCCGGCTGAAATTCGGGATCAGAAAATTCCTCGATGTTCACCTCCTTGAAGGAGATGTTCTCGGCGAGGGATTTAAGCTCTTCCCGATATTCTTCTGAAGTCTTCGGGTTTTTCACGGAAGGAATGGAATTGCGAGGGCGTGCCTTTGGCACGAAACATGACAGCCATGCATCGCACTGTCAACGGAGTTTGGGTTCCTTCCCTTGAAGCAACGAAATTTGCATTGCCTCCACGAGTCCGGGGGTGGGTACACAGCATTGCTCTGCCGCGCGGCGCATCATCGTACAGGCGGGGGGAATGTATCCTCGAAACCGCTGCCCGCCGGCTAGGCCACTCAGCCTGCCGTACGCGCCCAGCGCCTGGGATAACCGCTGCACCGCCGCCGGCCAGATGATCTCCATGGATTGGGCCGGATTTCGACCGAACGATGCGTATTGATCGATCAACTTGTTCTGGGCATCATGGGAAAGCATTACGTAGGGATCGCAGATCAGCGATGCGACGTCGTAGGCCGCCGGTCCGAAGCGCATGCCCTGAAAGTCGATAAACACAGGTTCTCCCCGGTGCACCAGGATGTTGCTGCTTTGGAGGTCCCGGTGGACCAGCACCGCCGGCGCGGCATCCAATGTTCCTGATAGTTTTTCAAGCTCCCGGCGAACTTCCCGTCTCAGTGCAGCCGGAACACCCCGCGGTTCAAGAAACTGCGAATCGAACAATCCGTGCTCCCACCGGTACAACGAGGCATTGAATCGGGGCATGAGCTTCGTTCGCCTTTCTTTTGCAAGCCTGCTCCCCTCACTATGAAATCGGAACACCTGCTCCAGTATCTTTCGATACGTCCGCGCGATCTTTTGCGGCGACCAGGCCGGGAGAAGATCTTCAACTGAATTTCGGCCGACATCCTCCAAAACAAGCACTCGCCTTTTCACATCATTGGCGTGGAGGACCGGGACGCGTACGCCGGCCCGCCGAAGCAGCACCGCATGATCCGCGTACAGGGCGTTTTCTTCCCGTTCCGTTTCGTACCGCACCAGGATGACCGATGTTCTACCGTCTGAAATTCTGTGAAAGGATCGGGCCGAGCCGATGCGATTGTTTTGTTCGACCCATGCACTTTCCGTCCGGATTCGGATGCGTTTAAGGATGTTCTGCTCGGATTGCGTCAGGCAGATCGCCGCGCGCGTGACCAACCCCTCACAGGTTCCGTTCACCCGCGTGCCTGGTCCGATCACGGCGTTGTGGCACTTCGCCCGCGGACCGAGCCACGCTCTTTCCATGACGACCGTATCCTGCAGGAAGGCGCCAGGATGGACGCCGGCAGTGGTGTCGACCCAGTTGTTGCCCCTCGTCGCCTCCGGCTTCCGCCGGTCGCCACCTGCAACACCGGACGCGCTCTTTCGGCGCAGGGCCATGGCCCGGTGGGCATCAAGATATTGTTCCGGAGTTCCAACGTCTGCCCAGTACGACCGGGGAATATCACAGCCGGTAACCTGCAGGCCGTCCGCTATCGCCGCTTCATATGCTTCAATAATTGTCGAGAATCCCGGCGAGATGTAGGAGAGAATTTTTGGCGAAAGCAACTGCAGGCCACAGAAGGTGTACGTTCCGTCCCTGCCCGGATGGTTGCTGCGGAATGTGCTGACGATCCGTTTCTGCATTTCCACTGTTCGAGGGCCCTGGCGTGGTTCCATCCATAGCGTGGCAATTTTCTTTCCCCGGGGGGCTCGCTTGAGCAGAGCCTCCGGTTCCAGCTCTGCCACCACATCGGCGTTCAGCATCCAGAATGGATGCGGGTCGCTGGATAGAAACCAGGAGGCATACGACAGCACCCCGCCGGTGCCGAGAATCTCCGGTTCAAAGGAAATCTGGACTCGCAGCCCGGTCGGCGCGCGGGTGGCGAGTGCATGGACGATCTGGTCCGCGTGAGCATGGCAGTTCACCAGCACCTCCCGTACGCCCCAGGATTCCACTTGGCGAAGGGCGCGTTCCAGCAGTGTAATTCCCTGAAACGGGAGCAGTGCCTTCGGGATCTCCCGGGTCAGGGGATCGAGCCGGGTACCGAGCCCCGCGGCAAGAATGACCGCGCGGGTGGGCCGTGAAACGGTTGACTTGGATCGATGGGGAGGGGGTCGCGCCATTGTTTATGCATAAAGCATACACTGTGAACGCAGTTTGAGAAAGTCGGACTGCTCCTCGCGCCACCCTCGCGCCAACTCCGTTACGGGGCCGCCCGATTGGAGTTGTTGCCGAACGGTGTCCACGCCATAAAGCTGATCGAAGAAATCTTCCCGGGCGTCGCGCCAGACGAGCTCGCGACCGTACAGATTTTGCAAGGTTTCCAGGACCTGCAATCCCGCGGTCACCGGTTGAATCAGGGACGGGTCCGTGATCACGAATCGGATGCCTTCCACCAGGACCCGTTCCGACGCATCGCGGCCGGCATAATAGAAATGCGGGTACACCGCGATGCCGGGAAGTCGGAGGCTTGCCAGTTCCGCGGCAACGGTCTCACCTTTCATCCAGGCGGCGCCGAGCACTTGAAACGGAAGCGGTCCGGTTCTATCGCAATCGAGACTGGGAAGCGCTTCGGTACAAACCGTCACGGGATAACACCACGCGCTCTCCCAGGAACGAATGCCGGTGGACGGTGGACTCCAAGGGTGCCAGTCTTCCTGGCGATAGGAGCACCTTTTGTAATTTCTCATCGGAACCACGAGAAGATCCAGATCCCACGAATGGGTAATGGAGAAATAACTCGCCGTTTCGCCCTGGGACATCCCGTAGACCATGGGGAGTTCGTTCTGCGCGACGAAACTGGTAAACTTTTCGTCGCGCATCGGACCGTCAACGACATCCGGCAGCGGAATGGCGCGATCGGTCACCACCACGGGGATCGACAATTCAGCCGCGGCTTCCATGACAAGGTAAAGCGTGGAAACGAACGTGTAGCACCGGACGCCAAGGTCCTGCAGGTCGACGACTATCAGATCCAGGCCATCCAGCATGGCGGGCGTGGGTTTTCGATGCTCACCGTAAAGAGAGTAGACCGGGATGCGCCAAGCGGGATGTTCAACCGTGGCAACGACTTCCCCCGCGCCTGCCTGTCCGAAGACCCCGTGTTCGGGACCGAGCAAACACGTCAGCGAGATCCCGGGATCCCTGTGCATTCGTGCCGCATTCCATTCTCCTCCGGCAGTGAGTCCGGCCTGGTGGGTCACAAGGCCGATCCGCTTTCCAGCCACTACATCCCGGCGGTCCTCCAGCAGAACATCCATCCCGGTGTCGAATTCTCTTTTCATCGTCACTACCTGGGCAATCCTTCCCCCGGTAGAGTGAGTCATATCGCGAGGCGGAACAAGGCGGAACCAACGGAGCGGCTTGCGTTCATGTGCCGGAGAAATGATGATATCTCAATGAGGGCGGACGGAAATTCGGGAGCACCGGGGAGGCCGGGATCTATGGGCGATGATTCGTTTCCGGAACCGGAACGTCCGCACGTTCCTGCGTGGATGCGCGCTTCGCATCGGCCGCCACTGAACCGGTATGTCACTGCTATCTGCTGGATTCTCCTCTCAATCTGCGTCGCGTCGATTTTCATTCATACTATTTCGGACGCGCGGTTCCTGGATCTGGAGAATCCTGCCCTGTACGTGACAATGGTCGGCGAGGTCGGTCTGCTCTTGGAGGAGGGCCTCAAGACCGCTCCGCCATGGGAGCAGAAGTTCAACCATTTTCTCCACGGTACAGGCTCTGACTTTCACAGCGAAGTCCTGATCGCCTACCAGGAAGCGGCCCGGTATCTCGATGAGAATCCGAAAGCCGGCAAGGAACCGTGGATGTCCGGGCTCTATTCCCGCATTGCATACCTGCAGGCCGAGGCGGGAGACTGGGATCATCTCGCGGTGCCGGAACTGAGCCCGGAACGGTCCGGAGCACAGCTGGCATTGGTGACGGCACTTCACCGGGCATTCGCTTCCCCGGTTGGTTCCGAGGGGTCCACCGTCGGGTGGGAGAAGGCGCTTCCCGATATCCACCATCGTCAGTTGGTCACTTCCTGGACGGAAGAAATGCTTGGCGCGCGGCTGGCCGAGGTGGATGGGAACCAAATGGGGTTGGCGCAACGAATTGCCCGGTTGGAGCGCGCGGGAGGATCTTTGCTGCATCGTCTGCGCCTGATCGACGCTGCATTCATGGCGACCGTACTTGCGGGACTTTGCGTGTTCGTTGCTCGCAAGGAATGGTTTACGCACAGCGTAAGTGCGGCTCGCGGACTGACCGTCCCGCCGTGGTCTTTTCAATACGGCGTGAACGTCCTCCTGAGGTGTTTCGCCGGGGCCATTTGCGTCATCATCGCCCTGAGTGCCGTTTCTCCGTATTTCCTAAATCTGGCGTCCCTCGCAACCGGGATTCCCATGATTCTGATTGCGAATGCGTATTTGTGCCGACCGGACAATCTAAGTTTTACGAGCGTCTTTGGACTCTCCATGGGTGATATGTCACTCGGACGGTTGACCTTGTTTGCCCTGGGTTTGTCGGCGGCCACGTTGCTGGGATCCTTTTTAATCCAATCGGTCGCGGTGGTCTTATCCGTCCAATCCCCGTGGGAGGAGTTCACCCTTGAGCCGATACTGACCGGCTCGGCTTGGCAGGCGGGTTTATTTACGTTCGATGGATTGGTTGCCGCGCCGATCATGGAGGAGATTGCGTGTCGGGGGATTCTGTATGTAACCCTGCGCGCCAAATACAAGGCGTCAATATCGGCGATGCTCAGCGCCGGAATTTTTGCGGCCCTGCATTTGTATTCGGTGGTTGGTTTCCTTGAGGTGTTCTGGATTGGTTTGGTGCTCGCGGTTGGCTATGAAAAATGCAGAAGCCTGTACCCCTGCATTTTCGCGCACGCCGTGAATAATCTCCTTGTTTTCGCCACCTTGTGGCTCTTTTTCAGATAGCCGCCAAATCCTATTTGGCCACAACCGTTACTGTTCCCGAGCCGGCATCGTAGTTGAACTTCTTGCCGGGCGGGGGATCGGGGATTTTCGGGAGAAACCCCGTCTGCCGGAGTTCCTCCAAGGATGCAGGGTTCTTTCCTTCCTCCATCTTGAATGAACCGATCGCTTTATCGATTGCGATCAGCGCCACCTTGGATTGCATATCGTGGGCGATACCCAACGTACCTTTTACATAGGCATCCCCGATGTTTCGGTTCTTGTCTTTCGCTTCACCCTGGTCCGAACACCCCATCAGCACGACCGCCAGAATTATGGGAGTCGAGATTTTGAGCCACTTTCGTTTCTTCATTTGATCTCCTTTTTCCTCAGCAATTCTATTGCTTGATGTACCGGCCCTTTTCGCACGCCGTAACGAAACTTTCGGTTGTCGATTTCAACACCTCCTAGGCGGAACGTATTTTCTCCGCTTCGTTCTCCAGGATTTCCCCGTCGTTCTCGATACTCTCCGACACGGTGTCGAGCAGTGTGGAAAACTCTTTCAGAATTCCACGGGTAACATTGATCAGGGGAATGTCACTTTGTGATTCCAGCGCAGAGTTCTCGATGAAATAATCGTTGTTCTGTTCACACAACCATTTGACCGGGCCATGATCTCCGGTCAACTCGACGATCCTCTGAAGACGGTCGAGCGGGTTGTCCGCACCCGGTGAATCAGGATGATCTTTCGGGTGGCACCATTTATAAAGGAGCGATGCCGATAAGTTCATATCCGCCGAGATCGACTTGACGCCAACGCTACCCATACAGCGCTTCAAGATTTCGTGCGATTTCATAGCGATTCCTCTGGCCGGGTCCTTTTCGCATGAGTCCGGCTATGGATTTCTAGCGGTGATCATCCACGAACTCGAGTTCATTACGATGCTCCCGTCTTCAATCGAGAAATGCGACAGCTCTTCTCCAAGGGCGGATTTAATATCGGCCTCCTTTTGAAGTGCCTCATCGCCGGCCTCTCGAAAAACTTCGCCCGCCGGACCCAATGTGAGTTGAAATTCCATTGCGTCATCGGCGTCCCGACCCACCGTTACTGGTGAATCTATCCGCTGAAATTCGATGTCGTGATAACCCGCGATTACCAGCTGCCCGGTCACCATTTCCTGGTTCGCCATCGATAGGGCGCCCGGGCCACAGGATCGCGCGCCGTCTCCAGGAGGGGGTAAGAACTTCAGCACGGTTTCCTTGGGAATTTTAAACCATGCGTTGTCGTCGATCGTTCTCCAAACCAGGAGCATCATGCGCCCGCCCGGTTTCAACGCGGTTCTCATATTTCGCAACCCGGCGACCGGACTCTCGAAGAACATTGCGCCGAATCTGGCAAAGCAAAAATCGAAGTTACCCGGGAATGAAAAGTCCTGCGCGTCGCCCGCGACAAATTCGACGTTCCTTGCGTCGGCGGTTTGAGCGTCCGTCCTTGCAATTTCGAGGAACTTTTCGCAGCAATCGATGCCGAGGACGTATCCGGATGGGCCGACCCTTTGCCCCAACTCGATCGCCGTATCGCCGAACCCGCAACCAACGTCGACAATGCGTTCGCCCTCGGAAATTTCGAGGGAACCGAATGCCCTGTCGCTATGTCCGCTCAGGCCATCGACGAGAACGTGGCGAAACCGGATAAATTTCGGGGCAAGAACTTCGTTCCAGAAGTCCGTGAATTCTTTGGTGGGCTGTGCGTCTTCAAGCATGGGCAATTCCTGCCCTGGTATCGGCGGGAATCATATCTTTCGGCGATCCCGGCATCAACGCAAGGTCTCAGAGCCCGATCGCCAGTTTCCGGAAAATGTACGTCAGGTGCAGTCTCCTGTCCATTTAGTTTGCCTTATGGATTGCTTGTTCCTAAGAGTTGGCACAGTCGAAGCGAAAGTGAGGTTCCATGAAATGTTTGCGCCGTTTACTTCCGGTTATTGGTCTTCTCCTCCCGATGGCTTTTGCCAGTGCCCAGCAGGCACCGGTTGCGGTCGATGATCTGCTGCGGGTGGTTGCGGGGTCGACGAACACGTTCGACTACCTGCATCTGAACGATACCGATGCGGATGGCGACACGCTGGCGATGACGCCAATCAACGGGGTCGAATTCATTCCTATGCCTGGCTTTTCGGGTACGACCAACTTCACGTATGTCGTCACCGATGGCACTCTCCAGTCGACCGGCACAGCGACTGTGGCAGTCAACACCCCGATCAACGCCGAGGCGGCGCGCGACCAGATTCTCGCTGGCGTCACCCACATCGCCAGTGGGGTAAGCCCCGGCAAGCTGGTGGTCTTCGGTCCGACGGCCTATGCGGTCAATTGGTTCGACGGCGAGGGTGAGTATGATCCAATGGTTGGTGTTGCCTCATGGGGGAGCGGCAAGGTGATTGCCCAGCCGGATCACCAGATGCTTAACGTGGACAACTACGGGGGCCAGGGCGACACGGCGCAGTTTGTGTTCAACGGTCTTGCATGGCTCAGCGGAACAACCAACCGGAACATTTCCATCATCACGTATGACAGCGATCACCGCGACTGGTTCGAGACGCAGGGATACAGCAATGTCGTCGTTGCCAGCGAATCGTCGCTGACAAACGACCTGCCGGGTGCGGATGTCTTCTTCGCGGCGTGGCTGGGTTCCAAGGAGCCGGATCACAACCTCGAAGCCATCGGCGATTTCGTGACGGTGGGCGGTGGCCTGTTCATGTGCGACTACGGCAATGGCTATGAGGATTACTGGTGGAACCACACCCTGCGTTACCACGCGCCGGGCAACCGTCTGCTGCGCGAGGCGGGCATTGGCTTCTGCAACGGCGGACACGGAGGCTCGGGTGCGATCGTTGCCACCAACCGCTCAACTGCCAAGCTGGAGTTTGACACCGCACTGGCGATGTTGGAGGACTCGGCGGGCTACACCGATGCAGAACTTGAACAGGGCGGCGAGTTGCTTGCCCGCGTCTCCCAGGTTGTTCCGGACAACGACATCCTTTTGGCCCGCCGCAACGTGGTGTTCTTTGATCGGGTCGAGCAGATCAATCCGACCCCGGCCACACCGATTTCCGACCCATTTGAACAATCGTTGCTCTCGCAGGAATCGGAGATCCTGGCAGCCACGCCCCCCGCAGATGTGGTGGCACACCGCACGGCGGAGGCGGTTTACGGAACCATCCCGACCACCGCGCCGCGCGTCACCGACACGGTGGCCATCAATGGAAACCGCTCGCGCTGGCAAGCCACCGGGTTCTATGCCGTGCCCGGGGAATTGGTAACCGTCACCTTGCCCTCGGCGCTGGTGGGTCAAGGCTACCGCATCCGGATCAATGCGCATCGGGACAATATATCCGCACGCAACACATGGGAGCGTATGCCATCCGTCCATCGCGATTACGAGATCACGGGCACGACCTCGCAGGTGGCCAACGCCTTCGGTGGCGCCATCTTTATCGATTTTCGCGGCGGCGGATTCGAGGCAGCCCCGCCCGCCCACGGCATGGTGAACATCACCGTTTCAGGCGCCGTGAGGCACCCTTGGTTCGATCTCGACCGGCACGCCGATACGGACTGGAATTCCAATTTGCGCGATCAACCGGGCACCTATGGCGTGCTCGTTAGTTCCAATCATGTTGTCGTTCTGCCGAAACACCAAATCGAGGAAGCGAACCTGACGGAACCGACGCGACTGATGACTTGGTGGAACCAAGTGGTCCAGTCCGAGGACGATCTGGCGGGATACACGCTTCAGCGCACCGGCGCGGAAGTGGCCAATGTGGATGTGCAGATCAGCGCCGGGGCGGCCCACTCGGGGTTCCCGTTCCAAGCCTATGAGAAGCATTGGGGGAATCTCGCCGATGTCGCCCGGTTGACCACCCTCGGTTCCTGGGGCGATTTTCACGAACTCGGCCATAACCACCAGCGTAGTTGGTGGAAATTCAATGACGGCGATACCGAAGTTACTTGCAACGTCTTCTCCACCTTCTGCCTGCGGACGCTTGCCTCTGCTCCTTCTCCCGGCGGATGGGGCTGGACCGTCGATCCCGCAGCGGTGATTCAGAAGGCGACCTCGGCAGTGCAGGCGACAAACTACCTGGGTACAAGCTCCTTGTCGGATCGGCTCTCGTTCTGGGTGCAACTCGCCGACGGTTTCGGGTGGGATGCCTACAAACAGGTCCTCGGAAGCTATGAACAGGATAATGCAACCAACCCCGGAAACCTGCCCTCGGGGGACCAGGAAGACATGGAACAGTGGCTGGTTCGCTTCTCCACCGAGGTGGGCTACGACCTGAGCGGCTTCATGGTCGACACCTGGGGGCTGCCGATCGGAACCGCGGTCGTCGCGCAAGTCAGCCACCTGCCGGATTGGATGCCTGTCATCGGCGGCATGCCGGATCAAGCAACTGCCGTAAACAAGGCGCATACCCTCGACTATTCAACCTTCAGCTATTCCATGGACGGCACTGCGGATGTGGTCAATGTTTCAGCACCTGCCCACGGTATGCTGATCGATCATGGCAATGGAACCTGGACATACGAACCGGACTACAATTTCGTCGGCACCGAAACTTTCGTTTACACCCTGCGCTCGAGCGCGGGCAACACCCAGGACTTTACCAACACCGTTTCGGTGCTTGCACAGGGAGCATACAAGGAAACCTGGCTGAATATAGGCGGAAACTCTATCTCCGACCTGACCGGATCACCGAACTATCCAGACAATCCCGACGAAAGCGAAGTCGTCGACTCGCTGCAGCTGCCGATCAATGCGGGTTCCGGTTACGGGGTTCGGCTACGCGCCCTGTTGCTGCCACCGACCACCGGAAGCTATACCTTCTGGACCGCGTCCGACGACAACAGTGAAATTTGGCTCAGCACCGACACCAACGCAGCCAACATCGCGGCCATTGCCGATGTGAACGGCTGGACCGATCCACTCGAGTGGACAAAGTTTGCCAGTCAGCAGTCCGTCCCGATCCCATTGGTTGCCGCCCAGAAGTATTATATGGAAGTGTTTCAAAAAGAAGGGAGCGGAGGCGACCATTTGGCGATTGCATGGGAGGTGCCGGGCACC
>CAUZEO010000152.1:0-11849 GCA_963578625.1 Kiritimatiellia bacterium
CCGCGGCCCACCCGGGACGGAGCGCTGATGTGTGCGGGTTGCATGATTGACGATTGGAGCCAGGGTATCGTGCTGCGCTGGGAGAATTCAGCCGACCTGGTCACCGCACCGGAAATCATCAAGATCCCGAAAGCGGAGAATATCGAACCGATTCAATGCACCTGGTATCAGACCGCTGACGGAAAGATCTGGATGTTTCTGCGCGACGGAACGTTTTCCTGCCGGTTGGCTCTCACTCATAGCGAGGACGGCGGCCGCGCCTGGTCAACGCCTCTGCTCACCGATTTTCCCAATACCTGCTCCCGCGCCTGTGCCGGCAAACTCAGCGATGGAAGATTCTTCATTGCTGGAAATAATTACGACCGCCTGCTCGACCGCAGATCGATGTTGATCGCGATCAGTGATGACGGGTCCGAATTCGATTCCATGTACACCATCGTATCCGGGAGTCCCACCCGCCGGATCGAAGGCAAACACAAAGAAGACGGATATCACTACCCAAATTGTCTCCCGGACGGGGATGACCTCGTCGTTACCTATTCCTACAACAAGGAAGACATTGAGGTCTCCGTGGTAGACACCACTTCTCTGGTGTGACGCGGATATCGAATTCTCAATATCGAATGTCGAAGTTTGGTTGTTGCATACCCGGCCTCCCCCCAAACTTCGATATTTTACATTGAGTATTCGATGTTCGACATTCAGAATTCCCAGCTGTGCACAACAATCCTGAAAATTTTTTCGATCCTAAACAGGCCGTAAATGGTGCGCGCTTTGACGTGATCGTTGTCGGCGTCGGGACCATGGGCGCCGCGACGTGCCACCACCTTGCGGCCCGGGGCGTTCGCGTTCTGGGTCTTGAACAGTACGGCAGTCCCCACCACTTGGGCAGTCATGGCGGGCGAACCCGCGCTCTGCGCTATGGGTATGCGGAGCACCCGGACTACGTGACCCTCGTGCAGCGGGCCGCGGAGCAGTGGCGGAGCGTGGAGCGGGACGCCGGTCGGACGCTGTTCTCCAAGACCGATGCGCTCATTGTGGCGGAGCCGGGCACGCCGATGTTCGATGACACCCTGCACTCGCTTGAGCTGCATCAAATCCCGCACGAGGTGCTTGGGTCCGATGATCTTGAGGCACGATTCCCGCAGTTTCACCTCCCGCCCGAAAAACAGGGTGTGCTTGATTGCCAGGCGGGCTTCCTGCGGCCGGAGCGGTGTATCGAGGCGTTGATCGAATTGGCATTGCGAAAGGGTGCCACGATACAAACCTATGAGCCGGTCGTCGACTGGCAATCGGACGGTAGTGGCGTGAAGGTCACTACTTCGCGGGGAACGTACGCCGCCGATCGTTTGATCTTTGCTGCCGGCGCGGGAACCGATGCGCTTGTTCGGGACCTCGGAGTGGATCTTGTTGTCTCGCGCCAGGTGCAGGCGTGGTTCCGTCCCACTCAAACCGAGATGTTCCAGCCTGGTGTTTTCCCGATTTGGGCCGTCGAACCGAAAGGGGATCGCTACATCTACGGCTTTCCGATCGTGGATGATGACTTCGCGGTGAAAGTCGCGGATCAGAGCCGCCTGCACCACACAACACTAGAGACGGTCTCTCGTACGCCGACTGTCGCGGATGGAGAATACCTGCGCCGGGAGTTCTCGCGCATCCTGCCGGAGGCGGCGGGGACCTTGCTCACGATGCAGGTGTGCCTGTATACGAATACGCCGGACTTGAACTTCATTCTCGATTTTCATCCGGCGCATGGTAATGTTGTGTTAGGTTGTGGGTTCAGTGGTCACGGCTTCAAGTTTGCGCCCGTTGTCGGTGAGGTCCTCACTGACCTTGCCCTTCAAGGCCGGACGACATTGCCGGTAGATTTTCTGCGACTCAGCCGATTTGAATAGCCTGGATTAGTAAAGGAATGCGATGATGAAAGTAATCGACAGTAAGTCCATATCGATCCTCAGCGAGGAACTCGCCGCCCAGATCAAGGATTTCAGATTGCGCCAGGCCATGCAGCACGCCGGGTACCCGGATCCGGCGGTCGGCTATCCGCCCATGGCGGACGATTGGGGGTTGTTTCCGCAGGCCCATGCTACCCGAAGCAGGGTGTACTACGGCAACGATTCGTACTCGTACAACCACCACGCGACCATCGCAAAGTTCAAGGACCAGTACGTGGTGGCGTGGTCAGCCAGCATGAAGCACGAGGACCATCCCGGTCAACATGTGCGATATGCCTGTTCGTCCGACGGCCTGCATTGGGAGTTGGACAAGGTTCTCGCCCCCTCGGATCCCCGGACCATGGTCGTGAGGAATAATGTCGGGTTGTTTGCGTCGGACACCACCCTCTACGCGCTGGTCGGTGTCTGTGACACCAAGGGTAACCGGCAACTCGGGATGTGTTCCATGGAGGCGGAGCGAATGTACCTCGACGTTTACGCGACGCAGGACCTCGAGAACTGGGAGCACCACGAACGGGTCTCGAACACGATCTATCTCTTTGAAGGACCGCGTCCGGTTCGTGAGGGCCGCCTGCTGTGTGGCGGATGCGCGGTAAACGATTGGAACCAGGGCCTGTTGATGGTGTGGGACAATGCGACGGATCCCACGACCGAGCCCAGGCTCGTCAAGGTCCCCCAGGCCGGGTCGCTAGAACCGTTGCAGGCCACCTGGTACCAGACGGACGACGGCAGAATATGGATGTTTTACCGGGACGGGGCTTTTTCCTGCCGGCTCGCCCTTTCCTTCAGCGATGATGGCGGCGACACCTGGTCGCAGCCCCTTCTGACGGACTTCCCTAATACGTGTTCGCGCCCTTTTGCCGGCCGGTTGACAGACGGGCGCTATTATATCGCGGGAAACAACTACGACCGGCTTCTCGACCGCAGGTCCATGCTTCTGGCCCTGAGCAACGATGGTACACAATTCGACCGGATGGTTACGGTGGTGTCCGGAAATCCCACGCGGAGGATCGAAGGCAAGCACAAGGAAGACGGGTATCATTACCCGAACTGCCTGGCGGACGGCGACAAGTTGTTCGTCGCCTATTCCTACAACAAGGAAGACATCGAAGTCGCGGTCGTCGACACCGCGTCGATGCCATGACGCAAAATCGTAGCTGGGGATCAGGCTGAAATCGCAGTACTTCGGACCGGCAGCGATTCAGTCTGGCAAGCTAACGGATCGTTATCCATGAAGACGGTAAAATATTGCCGAACTCACGAACCATTTTTCTTGCGAATGAAGCCACCAGCATCGGTTTTCTTTGTCGTATTCTTAATCGGCGATCTCCACATCCAGAACTCGAGAAAAAACTCAATTTTTCTCCATCGAAGCTCTTTGTCGTAACTCTTAATCGACCCTCGGTCTGATGACGGTTTCGATTAAGATTACGACAAAGGATTCGAAATACTAATGACAATCAAAACACGGAGTCTTTTGCAACGTTAGGGTGAAGTTCACACCACGCGAATCGGAATGAGGATGACGCAAACCTACATCGAGAACTTCGACCGGGGTCCCGGCGGATGGATGGGCTGGAAAAGCAATGCGGAAGGAGCTCTTGCGTTGGAGGTCCTAAACGGCGAACTGGTGACGCGCAGTCCGTGGTGGATCGACTACAACCATGCGCCGCCCGGCGGGGGATACATGAACCTGCTCTATTGTCTTCACACGACCGCCCACGCATACCGCCATCCCCAGGAAAGGCAGTGCGGCGGTCCCAATCACTTTGTCGACGGCGGCTTCTCCACGGACTTTACCGGCGCCCGTGTAACTCTCCGTCTCCGGGGAGAGATCTCTTTGTGCGGCGCGCAACTCGTGTTGCTGGCCCAGGCGGTGGTTGGAGAGGTCTCCGTGAATAGTGTCCTCACCGGACAGCCGATTGGCGTGACGGAAGAGCTGTCGGAGCAAACGATCACGCTGGATCCCGATCCGGAGCAATGGCTTTGCATGGGATCCAGACACGACCGGACCGAGACGTACGGCTGGGGCGAGATTGGCGACGTGCTCGGCGACCTGAATGTCGATATTATCTTCGTTCTGTTTCCGCTTGAAGTCGTGCCCCTGGAGAAACTGAAGGACGATCTGCACCGGCTCCGCGCCGGAGAGGAATACATCGCGGATCCCAGCCTTCTTCCTTCCGGGCATGTGATGCTGGACGAGGTGCGTATTGAATTCCCATAGCTGTCAATGAATCCTCGTTCTCCCGATTGGATCGGAACCTTCGGTTTGTGGGCGGGACCATAAGGCTGCGAAGCCCCTAACCCGCAGCAAGAAGGTGCAGGTGAGCCCGAACGGAGCGGACAAGTGTTTCGCTCTCTTACCGCTCCATCAGGGCACCAGGATGACTTTTTAGTTTTCTCTTTAGGGGCTTCGCAACCCGAGGCTTCCCGCCGCAAGAGCGGGGGATCTTGCTGTGGAGAGGCGACGCGGCACCTGGAGCTCCCTGCCGCACGGGCCGGGAATCGGCCTGAATATGCCAGTTCCATGGGTGGCCTTGCGACGGGTTGCATGCTATAGTACGAGGTCCGTTGTTCAAATAAGCTCGAAAAATCCATGAATAAACGATTCAAGCGCGCATTCACTCTCACGGCAGTTCTGCTCGCCGTTTCGACCATCGTGGCGAACGCCAACCTGAACTACAGCATCCCCTACTTCACAGGACCGGACGCCGGAGCCGCGGACGGCGAATCAGGTGTTTATTCAGGCATCAACGGTGCCACGTGGCAGGCCATGGTTGTTTTGGGTGCCACATTCGATGCGCTGCTTCCGCTTACGTGGGATGCCGGTAACATTGAGTGGAACCTGTCGGGATTCCGGCAGGAACGATATGAGGCGGGCCCGAATCTCTACACCCAGTCAGATCAACGGGATGTAGCCATTGTTTTTACGGTTCCGTTCGATGGCACCCTCAGCATCACCGGAACGCTGCAATTCGACGGAGCCGGTTTGAATTCACTCGACGCGGGCGAGGAAGTAAAGATCCGGGCCGAAGTTTGGAAATTTGCGGCGGGGTCGACTGGCGCCGGGTTGATCCTGGCAAATCTTTTCTACAACGCGTCCCTTGGAAACGAGGATCCTGCATGGGACCTGGGTTCCGGTCCCGAACTGCAGGGCATTCCCGTCGCTGCCGGCGAGCGGATCGCAATCAATGCGAGAAAGGTGGGCGTGGCCGGGAACATGCGTGCGGATCTATCGGGCATTACGATTTCCGCACCCGACGGACTGGAGCCGATCATCGTTACGCCGGTAGCCGCCGATGACGCGGTGCTCATCGCCTTCGACAGTCAGGAAGGAATCAACTACGTGGCGCAGTACACGACGGATTTATTCTCGGGGCCCTGGGTCGAGCTTCCCAGTGTCCTTGTCGGCACCGGTTCGACGCTGTTTTTTTATGATGATGCCGGTGTGGATGCGCTGAGATCGTACCGGCTGATTGAGGCGACGCCGTGATGAGTACGCAGTTTGTAGAGTACAGTAATTTATTCGCGTGAAACCGTCACAAATTCTGGAGTGCGCCGTCGCCGCCCCGGCATTCGCCGGGGTCTCCGCTATCGCTCCGACTTCGTTCTGCCGGCGCACTCCAAAAGCTCGCAGAACTGCGAACTAAACTATGTACAAGCATGCGGTCCCAAATATGCGATGCTCCATCTCCTTTGCCGCCTTCCTGTGCCTGGGCCTCTCCGTCCTGTCGGCCACCGCCGAGATCACCTACACAGTCCCGTGGTTCACTGGACCCGAAGCCGATGCATCCGGTGTATATACCGATGCCAACGGTGCTGAGTGGCGCCTGATTGGGCTCCAGTTTCTCGGCCTGACCTACGCCAGCGCCGTGCCGATGAAATGGATCGCCGGAGAATCGCGCTGGGTCATGAGCAATTCCACCGGAAGCCAATCCCTTCCGCACCAGGGAAGCTACGAGCCGGGTCCGGAGCTTCATCATCCCGCCGCGACAGACCAGAAAAAGCACCCCGCAATTACGTTTCTGGTTCCCTATACCGGGATCTACCGTTTCGAGGGGACCCTGCAGATCAGCGGCGAACGGCCCAGGATCCTGATACAGATATTTCCTGCCGCGGGCGGGGCACCGGCGTTCCATCCGGTAGCCTACAGCCCGGCCGGCCCGCTGA
The DNA here is from genome assembly GCA_963578625.1 of Kiritimatiellia bacterium. GTDB lineage: Bacteria > Verrucomicrobiota > Kiritimatiellia > SLOV01 > SLOV01 > CAUZEO01. Next base: position 6,126 of record CAUZEO010000152.1, read on the forward strand.
CCCATGAGCTGTGGATGATCAGCCCGGATCCCGGATGCAACCATTTCACTCTCGATGCGGGGGACCGAGTTGCCATCCATTTCTACACCTTGGAGGATCCCAGTGGGGTAGATGGGGTGGCCCATCTTGGGGGACCGGACCCGCTTCGGATCATTCTCGCAAATGAACCTGTGGTCCCAATGGCCATCGCGTCAATGACGCGGGAGGGAACCGTTGCGCTTAGTTTCCAGAGTGTCGCGGACCGGTTCTACCAACTCGAATACTCCACCACTGGCGCCGGCGTGGTGTGGACAGTCGCCTCCGGTATTCTCCGCGGCACCGGCGGCGTCTTATCCGCCTACGACGCGACAGGATACAGCACTCAGAAAACGTATCGCGTGGTTCAAGTAGGCTCCGGAAATCTGCCGCCCGCGGACGGCTTGATCCGGGCAGCCCACATCGGGTTGTCAAATGACATTACAATGCTCGACAACATGCTGGCAGCCGGGATGAACGGCGCCTTGGTCGGGATGTGCGGGCACCTGTATGACCCCGGCTCGAATTTACCCACCAAGGAGCAGATGGAACTGGGTCCCGGTCAGCTCGCAGTCTTCAACCTCTGGCAACCGGAGACTTTCGCACGAGGTATGATTTACTATCCCATGATTGAGTGGTGGGGCACCGGCGACCGGCTCCGATGGAGTGTTGACAACCCGTACGTGGGTCTCACCGGCACCGTTTACGCAAATACTCCCTGTCCGATGGACGAGAATTTCTGGACACAGAAAGTCGAGCGCTGCTGCATCAAGATTGCCGAGTTGATCGTGGGGCAGCCGAACATCGGCGGACTCTTCATGGACACCGAAATGTACGGAGGCGACGTCAGCCAGTATCCGGATGCCTGTTATTGTACCGACTGTATCCAGCAGGTCGCCAATCACCTCGGCATCACGGTGGGGGATATCGATCTCGGCGATCCGGCGGATGTTGCCGCATACCGCGTTGCTGCCGTTGAAATCGGAGAAGCCCTCGCTCAGGGCGTGTACGATACGGTGCAGGCCATTGTTCCGGGGCTTCCCATGGGAGGATACGTGCTCGACAATGTAAACCTGACCCCCGAGCGCGACGTTTCGCCCTTCTATATCGGCACCACGCTCGGATGGGGAGAACCGGGAAACCCGGCGCTCGTGTTCTCCGAAAAAACGTACGGCCGCGGCTGGCACTCGGGTCTCGATCCCAACGGGTTCTCTTCCCTTTGCAATTTTCCCATGCATGTCCAACGCCACCTCGCACTCCTTGCACAATGGAATGCCGATGCCGAAATGGTGCTGGGGCTGAATATCATCGGCGTCCATCACGATGTAGTTGCCGAAAACCTCTTTCACATGGCGGTGAACACGAGGGGATACTGGATCTACGACGGACTGGCCCTGGGAGACCATTCCCTCTGGGTGCTTCAAGGGGGCGGCAAGCCCGCCTACCAGGACGCAATCAAGGCCGCAAACGACGAGCTCGACAAGTGGGAGGCAGCGCTCGGATTCCACTGGTCGACCCTTCGCATCCGCCCGTTCATTAACGCGCCTTGAGAACGAGTTGTGACATGTATGACAACCGTTTCACGCCCCGCCGCGGCTTCGCCCTTCGTGGCTGCGTCCGGCTCCGTCCTAAGCCAACGCGGCGCACCGCGGCGGTGATGGTCGGGGTCGCACTCGCAGTTCAGGTATCTTCCATCGCGGAGTATTACCCAATCCCCTTCTTCACCGGACCGGAGGCGGACGCATTCGGAATTTGCGTGAAGCCCGATGGCAGCCGGTGGCGAAGCTTGCGGACCAGCGACTTCAGCCGCTTCGAAAACCTGATCTCCAATTCGTGGGATGCCGGCAACGGGGAGTGGAATCCCGGTGTTCACAGGTCTATCCGCTACGAGTCCGGCGCGATTCTCTATACCCGCGATAACCAGGTCAACTCGATCATGATGTACACGGTTCGCGGCGATGGATTCGCCGCGGTCAGCGGAACGATGGCGTTTGACGGGACCGGACTGGATTCGGGCGACTCGGCGGATCCGGTGAAGATTCGATCGGAGGTGATTCGGTACCCGTCCGGCCCCACCGGGCCGGGCACCGTGATCCAGAGCTTCCAATTCAATGCTCCCGCCGGTACCGATGGAGCCTGGGACCTGGGCGCCGACGCCGCTCTTGTGAATTTTCCGGTCAACCAGGGCGAGCGGATCGCCATCACCACTCGGAAGGTCGGGGCCCCGGGCAATCTTCGCACCGATGTGAGCGGGGTCATCATCTCGGCGGCGGCCGGCGCCGGCGTCATCCCTCTCACGGAAGTACGTTTGCAGGACACAACCGGATTTTCGTTTCCGACCGAGGCAGGCAAGCGCTATCGACTGCAGTACGAGTCCGGCCCTGACTGGTTGGATCTCCCGGTCATCGTAAAGGGCTCAGGTTCAAATGAGGTCACCTTTGACCCGTTCGGCTACGATGCGCAGAAAAACTATCGTGCCCAGGAATTTCAGACAATCGTTAACGGCCCGCCTCCTTCAACTCCCCCCGCGTTCGCCGATGTGACCGCTGCAAAAATTTCGGGCCTCAGTATCGGTGCCGTGGCCTGGGGCGACTTCAATAACGACGGATATTCCGACATCGCCGATGGGAGCCAGATCTGGAAGAACAACAACGGTGCCTTTTTTACTCCATTCGGCAGCACGCCTGCGCTGGGCTGGGGTGACGTAAACAATGACGGATTCCTCGATACCTACACCTGGCGCGACGGCGCTCCGCAGACCCGCGGGGTGTACCTCAGTAATGCCGGGGCAAGCTTCACGTTCGTTTCGTTTCCAATCCTTCCGATGCAGTCCAGCCTGGGATTTTGCTACGGCGATTTCAACGGCGATTCCTACCTGGACTTCTACATCGGCGGATACGAGGACCCGGCGTACCAGGCAGACGTAATTCTGCGCGGCAACAGCGGCGCCTCTTTCACGATCGTCTGGCAAGAGCCCGGCTCGTTCCGGCCGGGACGCGGCGTAGCGCCCTGTGATTGGGACCAAGACGGAGATCTCGATGTCTACGTGTCGAATTATCGCCTGGAAGACAACATGCTATGGCGAAACAACGGCTCATTCTCCTTTACCGATATCGCGACGTCGGTCGGCGCGGGCGGATCGGGCGGATCGGCCCACACCATTGGTTCGGCATGGGGGGATCTCGATAACGATGGCGACTTCGATCTCTTCGTGAGCAATTTCGCCCACGACAGCTGTTTCACCGGTGGCGGCACCCAGCCCGAATCACAGTTCCTGCGCAACGATGGGGGACCGGGCTGGAATTTTACGGACATGGCGGCCACCGCCGGCCTGCACTACCAGGAGTCCTATGCAAGTCCGGCTCTGGCAGACTATGACAACGATGGGGATCTCGATCTCTTCATGACGGTCGCGCTCGACTTTGCCGTTTGCCCCGCCTCAACTCCCAACCATCCGGTTCTTTATCGCAACGACGGTGCCTTCAACTTCACCGACGTAACCGGACAGGAGAGCCTGGGTGGTCTTCCACGCAGCGAGCAGGCAGGCTGGGGAGACTTCGACAACGACGGCGACCTCGACCTGGTTACGGAAGGGAGACTCTACGAAAACCAGGGCAGCGCTTTTCACTGGTTGAAGATCAAGCTGGTAGGCAACGGCACAACAGTGAACAAGGACGCCATCGGCGCCCAGGCGCGAATCGACGTGCAGGGCCGAACCCTAAGCCGGCAGGTGGAGGGCGGAACCGGACAGCGAAACTACAACGACCTCGTGCTTCACTTCGGTCTCGGAAATCACGATGAGCCGGTGGACATCGAAATCACCTGGCCCGGCGGAAGCACTCAGGCCGTCCAGGATATCGCCGTCAATCAAATGATCACTGTCCCGCAATCATGAACGGATGGTTGCCCACGGCAATGCGCTGTCGGTAGCGCGGAATTCATTCCGCAGTGAGCAGCAAACCGGATTCATTCGCCACCATCGGCTCCTCAGGATGAGCCCACGGATGGCAAAGCCGACCCGCGGATGCCGGGGTTGCGGTTGATCTGATGCATGAATCTCAGGCTTCACTTCCCCAAATTCCGCTGGAGGAGGCAGAATGATTTCCTATTGGCTCCGCGGACTCCGTGGTTCATGTCGTTTGGTTGCGGCTTTGCTGCCTCGTGTATTTCGTGGTTGATTTTCTTCGATTGGATTTCGATACCACGGATGATTTTACTCTGTCGGGCTTTTGCGTCGCCGATCGGAAGTCCGGGCGACTTCCGCTACATGGAAATCAATCCGAAATTTCTCGAGGCTACGATTCCAGCCAGTCCCGGTTGAACCGTGCGACGCTGATTTTCTCACTGTCTCGCACCGCGCCGTTGGTGAAGAGGCAGAGAATGGTTCCGTCATCCGTTACCGCAAGGTCGCTGTAGCGCGCTTTGCCGGTGTCATGCAGCAGCTTCGGTTCTGACCAAGTCGCGCCGGCGTCCCGGCTGGACGAGATCGCCATGTACAAACTCGGTGGATTGGAAAACAGAAGAAGTTTGGAGGCGCCTTCCTTTCCTCCGCCATATCCGACCAGGCCCACATGCAATCCGCGACAGGCGAGATCCGCATGTTCGCCCTCTTCGCTGAGTGTTTCCCCGCCGTCGGTGCTTCGAGCATAGTGGCGTTTCCCGGTCGCCAGCGAATTCATGCGGTGGCTGATGTACAACTCGTCGTCGCCGGTTTGCACCAGAGACACTTCGTCCGAACCTTCTTTCAGGACCGCTCCGGCGCGCCAGGTCTCGCCGTGATCGTCGCTCAACAAAAGTCCCCCGCGAATGCCTTCGACGTATCCGGGTTCGCCCGCCTTGAAGAAAAAGGCAGGGATCACCAGCCGGTCCGCGCAGGCTCCCCCGGCAAGCTGAATTCCGTGGACACTATTGTTATTCCAGGCCATCCAGCCGGCATCATTTTTCGCCGGATTGATCAGGATCGGTTCCGACCAGGTTTTCCCTTCGTCGGTGCTCTTCAACAGGTAAAAGCCGCCGCCGGCAGCCGCATAGTCTTTGAAAAACCCAGTGTCGTCTCTGACTTTGGCCGGAATTTTCCAGTAGGAGATGAAGCTCGTTCCGGTGGTGCGGTCTTCAAAAACGGGGCCCATGTAAACGAGGGTACCCGCTTCCTGGAAAATGCATTCCTGCCGGGACCAGCTCTTCCCGTCGTCCTCACTGCGCGAAGTCAGTATGTCGCCCTCGTGTCCGCCGTCCGACATGGAGTCGTGCCGGCGGATCGCCGTTGCAATTACGGTCCCTTTCGATGTGACAATCATTCCCGGCGTGTGAATGCCGAACATGCCCCTGTAATCGTGGAACCATAACCCATCGGGCTGCAGATCCACGTTTTCCGTCCCGTGGATCAACTTCCGCTCCTCGTCCGATCCGGCCTTCAGTAGAATGCGGATCTCCCCGCTCCCCTTGGTGTTCCGGAAGAAATGTCCTTCCACCAAGCCGATCCGCTCCCAGTCATACTCCGGCGATTGACATAACTCCTCGCCCCGCCCCGGCAGGAAGACGTCCACGGTTTCTAACAACGGTTCATTCATGTCTGTCATCTCCTACTTATAATTACGAATGACGAAATACCCAATGACGAATGAAACCCGAATACCGAATTTCAAATGTCGAATTTCTGAGTAACTTGGGCCTAGAAGGTCAACTTGGAATGGACCACATCGGAGCGAC
>CAUZEO010000153.1:0-11825 GCA_963578625.1 Kiritimatiellia bacterium
ATGGGACCGCCTTCCTGGGCCTCGGGGGTAACGTGGCCGACGATGAATCCGTGGGATCCGCCCGAGAATCTGCCATCCGTGATCAAGGCTACATCCTTGCCAAGCCCCGCGCCCATGATCAAGGCGGTCGGTTGAAGCATTTCCGGCATGCCGGGCCCCCCCTTGGGACCTTCGTAGCGGATAACAACCACGGTACCCTTGGTGATCTTCTTGTTCTGCACCGCGGTAAGCATGTCCTCTTCACAATCGAAAACCATGGCCGTTCCGAAGAAGGTTTCCCCCTCTTTTCCGGTGACTTTCGCTACCGCGCCCTCCGGGGCGAGATTCCCGCGCAGAATTCTCAAGTGTCCGGTTCTCTTCAGCGGCTTTTCCCACGAGGCCAGCACATCCTGACCCTCGTCCAAGTCCGGAAGTTCCCTGATGTTTTCCTCGATCGTTTTTCCGGTAACGGTCAGGCAATCGCCGTTCAGGACGCCTTGTTTTAAGAGATACTTCATGACCGCGGGTGAACCACCCACATTGTGGAGATCCTCCATCACGTACTTGCCGCTCGGCTTGAGATCCGCCAGGAAGGGGATGTGGTCGCTGACTTTCTGGAAATCGTCGATGGTGAGGTCCACTTCGACGCTGCGGGCCATCGCAATCAGGTGCAGAACCGCATTTGTCGAGCCGCCCAGCGCCATAACCATGACCATTGAATTCTCGAATGCTTCACGGGTCATGATGTCGCGTGGCCTGATGTTGCGTTCGAGCAGGACGCGCACCGCTTTTCCGGCGCTGGTGCACTCGTCCAGCTTTTGCTTATTTTCCGCAGGTGTCGACGCAGAGTAGGGGAGGGACATGCCGAGCGCCTCGATTGCGGAAGACATGGTGTTCGCGGTGTACATACCGCCACACGCTCCCGCGCCGGGACAGGCGTTTTTCACGATATCCATTCGTTCTTCTTCATTGATCTTTCCGCTGAGCAGCGCGCCATAGCACTCCAGCGCCGAGACGATATTTACGGGTTCTCCGCCGGCTGTGAACCCGGGCTTGATTGTGCCGCCGTAGACCATCAGGGAAGGCCGATTCAAGCGACCCATTGCCATGATGCAGCCCGGCATGTTTTTGTCGCACCCCGGAAGGGTGATCAGACCGTCGTAATATTGGCCGCCCATAATCGTTTCGATCGAATCGGCAATGATATCGCGGGAGGGAAGGGAATAACTCATCCCGTCCGTACCCATGGAAATTCCATCACTCACTCCCACGGTGTTGAACCGCATGCCGACCATCCCGGCCTCCGTCACGCCGGTCTTCACGGTTTCGGAGAGGTCCAGAAGATGCATGTTGCAGGGATTGCCTTCGTACCAGACGCTGGCGATTCCCACCTGCGCTTTTGTCATGTCTTCGTCGGAGAGGCCGGTGGCGTAGAGCATGGCCTGGGAGTGCCCCTGGCTGACGGATTGGGTGATGTGTCCGCTATGGCGGTTGATTGAAGTCATATCGTCCTTGTTTGAGAATGCAGGTTTCAGTGTTCAGGTTTCAGGATTAGAACATGCTTGCATGGCGAGAGGCCATCCTTGTTTGAGAGTAGGGTGTTCAGGGTTCGGGCTTCAGGAAAATGTCCAATATCGAATTCTCAATTTCGAATGTCCAAGAACCTTCGAAATTCAACATTGAGTATTCGAACTTCGACCTTTTCTGACAATGGGTTCCTTGTTTTTGAGTACAACTCGGTCACCTCTCAAAACTCCGGCCCCGAACACCGACAACCGAGAACCGCGGCCGGAGGCCGCACTGAAACTGCTCTACCTGAATTTCGCCAGCAGTGCCCCAAGATTATTTCCCAGAATGAGGTCCCGGTCGTTGTCGTTCAGGAACGGCATTTTTTCAAAGAGGTCCATTGTCTGCGGATAGGTGAGCCAGTCCAGGCAGGGTGAAAAGTCGGAAGCCCACAACAGGCGGTTCGTGCCGTATGCTTCTTTCAGTGTTTTCACGTAGGGCCATGCTGCCGTATGTGGATAGTCGTGACCCGGGTCGGTCATCGCGTAAAAGCCGCTCAACTTCACCCGGGGACCGGGATACGCCGCGAGTTCGAGCACGTCGCGCAGATTGCCGGCCGGGTCCGCGGGAGGCTCAGCTACCTGCGGCGGCAGTCCAAGATGAGAGAGGATCACATGTAGTTCGGGGTGCCGGTCCAGGATCGGCCGCCACGCCTGCCAGGCTTCACCCCTCGAATTTACGCTGATCAGCGCATGATGGTCCACGAGCCACTTCCAGCAGTCGTCCGGAATCTCCTGCAGACCCTGAACCTGTTCCGGTTCGAAGATGTAGAGACTCAGTCCCTTGAAACCGTCTTCCCGTACCTGGCCGAGGAACTCAAGGGAGAGCGATTCAGACGGATCCCGATATGCGACCGGATGTATCCATGATCGATCCTTGCTTGCGTTGCGCAGGTAATCGTAGTTGTTTGCGCACCAAGGGAGTGCCGCATACCCGACCACCAGCGCGCCGGATACGCAGTACTCCGCCATCAGCGATTCAAAGCACTCCGCCTCCGCAATGTTTACGCCGGGCCGATTGGTAAAGGAACCGCCATATCCGTTCTCGAACAGGTGAATATGCGCATCGAATTTCTCAGACACTTTTCAGAATCTCCGCAAGAGCTTGCAGGAAGCATTTGATATCGTTCTCGGTATTGTAGCCGTGGATTGCGACCCGTAAGCGTCCCGCGTGAGACATGATGTGGATATTCCGGTCATGCAGTTGGCCGTTAATTTCCTCCGCTTTCGGATGCCGGAAGGCAAAGATGCCGGCGAGGGTTTCCGGATCGGTTGGCGTGATCAGTTCCACCGGAAGGTTTCGGACGCCTTCGATGCAAGTGCGTACCAGGGGATCGGCGTGTTGTGCGATCGCTTCGACACCGATCGAAAGGAGGTAGTTGAGCCCGGCGTTCGCCGCGTAGATCGCGCCGTAGTTCGGCATGCCGACCGAAAAGCTGTCTGCGCCGGGTTTGGTGACCGCCTGTTCGAAGCGGTCGTCTTCGAAAGCGTTTTCCAGGTTGAACCACCCTCCGGCGGTGGCCGTCCACTCGGCGGCGCGAGACGCCGGCACGCCGACGAGTCCGCCGCCATGACTCGCCAGAATCCACTTATGGGTTGCGCTCACAATTAGATCCACGTCCTGCAGATCAAGCGGGATCCGTCCCAGGGCCTGGGTCACGTCCACCGCGATCAGACCGGGGGAGTTTGCCCGCACGGTGTTGACGACTTCGCGGAGCGGGATGCGGTATCCATTGAAGAAGCTGACGAGGGATACGGTGACCAGCCGTGTTTTCGGCCCCAGCAGCGGTTTCAGATCTTCCGTGCGGAGCGCTCCTTCGCGTGCGCGCCATACCTTGACCGTCGCGGGACAGGAGGGCTGCAACCACGGCGTTGCCCCGGACGGGAAGTCCAAATCGTTGATGATGACTTCGTCGCCTTCCCGAAATCCGAGTGCGGATGCCGCGAGATTGTAGGCCTCGGATGCACAGGAACAGATGCCGATCTCCTTGGCGGTGAGCCCGTAGGCTGTTGCCACGTGCTCCTTGGCCGCAGAGCGAACCGCTTCGTGCAGCAGGCGTCCATCCATGCCAAGGATCTTGTCCTGAGCGTACTGGCGTATAGCCTCAATGACCGATCTCGGCGGAATCCCTTCGGCGGCGGTGTTCAAATAGACTCGGCCCGCCAGCGAGGGAAATTGCGAATTTCTGGATTCTTTTGTCAGCATGCTCATTGCCTTGTTAGTATGGGTCCTCGGAATGATCAAATCTCAATTTGCAAAAAATGCTGAAATCCGGGAATTGCCGGATAGGAGGAATGTTTAAGGATGAGAGCGCACCCCATAGATCGAGCGACCTCCCTGCTTTGTGATCTCATTCGGTTCGACACCGTGAATCCGATGGGCAGGGACGCGAGCCTGACCCAACCCGTAGAGCGTCCGGTTGTAGAGTACCTGGAAAGCCTCTTTGAGCCGTTCGATGTGCCGGTGACCCGGCAGGCGGTCGGCGAGCAGCATGAGAACCTGGTGGTGGAGATTGCCGGTGAATCGGATGGTTCCGCGGTACTTTTTGACGCTCACATGGACACGGTCTCGGCAAATGACTGGGTCGAACAGGCATTTTCTCCCCGTGTGGAGGGTGACATCATCCTGGGGCGGGGTGCCTGTGACGACAAAGGCCCGATGGTGTCGATGATCCTGCCGCTGCTCGATATGCTGGAATCAGGGAGGCGGCCACCGTCCAAGGTTGTTTTTCTCGCCTCGGGCGATGAAGAGCACAGCGCAACCGGCATTCAGCATTTCGTCGAGACCACGGCCACGGAGTTTGTGCTTGGCGTGTTTGCCGAACCAACGGGAAACATGCCGGTCGTCCAACACAAGGGGGTGGCCCGGTGGGATATTACCGCGCACGGGAAAAGTGCGCATACATCCCAGCCGGAGATGGGCGTGAATGCGATCCATGAAATGATGCGGGTGATCGAAGCGATTGCTTCGTACCAGGATTCGTTGCAGGCAGGCCACGACAACCCGCTGGTCACCGGGCCCCGAATCACTCCTTCGATTATCCAGGGCGGCATCGGCCGGAACACGGTGCCCGACCAATGCAGGGTGAGCGTGGATTTCCGAATCGTGCCGGGGCGTGACCCGCAGGAAGAGCGGCGGAAGTTGATCGATTTTCTCGCCGATCGGGGTGTGGAATTGAGCCACGGGGATGCCCCGGTTTTGGTAAACCCGGTCAGCACGTCCCCGGACGATCCGGCAGTTCATTCCATTATGAAAATTTGCAGTGCCGTGTTGAATGAGAAGGTGCGTCCGCACGGCGCTCCATACGGTACGAATGCGAGCCGGTGGCCTGGAGACATCCCCGCCGTGGTGATGGGTCCCGGCGACATCGGGAATGCCCATGCAATTGATGAGCGGATTACAATTCCGGAGATGATGCAGGCGGCCGAAATCTACGGGCAATGCATGATGACGGATTGGGGGGCGTAGCACGGATATCCGATCCGTGTTGCGGAGCCAACAGCCGGAGCCAAGAACCGGAACACTTTGTTGGAGCCTATACTGGCCGCGAAGATACACTAAGGACGCACTGAATCCAGGCTTTCAGTGAACGAGGCTGCACCGATATTCCCTTGTGATTCTTTGCGTACTTTCGCGGCGCCCAAAACGATACCTCATTTCTTGGTGATAAGTTGTTGTTGGATCCGGTCATCTGGTGCCGGATGGGTTCTGCAACACGGGATACCCGCGTGCTATGGCCGTGGCACGGCGCCTCCGGCCCGTGTAGGCACCAGGGACGAGGAAAAGAAGCACACGAAAGGAGCCTGCTCACTTCGTTTTCAATTCTTTCTCTCTTCTTGGTCCGACACGGGCTGGAAGCCCGTGCCACGCGCTGTGGTTGCGTGATTGGGCTTCGCTACACGGGTCGGATACCCGTGCCACGGAGATGAGTATTCATCCTGCAAAGGGAGTTGCCGGCACGCCTTTGGTTTCCAGTTTGGCGCGGAACAAACCGCCCCCGTGGGGTTCGTCGAGGCCTTTTGCCGCGGAGGTGATGTACAACTCGTCGAGGTTGGGTCCTCCGAATGCGCACGATGTGGTCTGGGCGGAGTCGATATGAATCTTTCCCAGGAGTTCCCCTGTTCTCGGGTCCCAGTGGGCGACGCCGTTGCCTTCCCACATCGCGATCCAGATATTATCGTTCTCGTCGATCGCCATGCCGTCCGGCCACCCGTGGTCCGGTTTGTTGATTTCTATGATTGTTCTTCGGTTTGTAATGTTTCCCGACGCGTCGTCGTAATCGAATGCGTCCACGCGTTCCAGCGCGGTATCGATGAAGTACATGGTCTTCCGGTCGCTGGTCCAGACGATGCCATTGGAGATCGTTACCTTTTCCAGCATCGGGTGTACGGAATGATCCGCGTCCATCCGGTAGAGGGTGCCGACAGGCTGGTCGCAGGTTACGGTCGCGGTGCCTGCCCAGAATCTGCCCCGGGGGTCGCATTTCCCATCATTGAACCGGTTTTCCGGCAAGTCCGGTTCCGGATCGGCGAGGATCGTTAGCTCTTCGGATTCCAGGTCGACCACCCCGAATCCGCCTTCCACCGCGACCGCGATGCCGCCCCCGGCGCGGGGTACCACCGTGCCGACAGCCTGGCCCAATTCGATGACCCGGTCGGTCCCGGTGTCCGGATCGAAGATATGAATGTTGCCGATTTCGATATCGACCCAGTACAGAACATTGTTATGCCAGATCGAGCCTTCACCGAGGTCCGCGTGCGCGTCGAGAACCAGTTCTGCTTTGCATTCCTTCATCGTATCCTCCGTTTAACCGACTTTCAGTCGCTTGAGCACATCCCGATTCAATTCGATACCGAGGCCCGGCTTGTCAGGCACATGTATGACGCCGTTCTCCATTCGCAGTTCATCGGAAACCAGTTCCCCTTACGCATGATGGAATGGCACAATTCGCCGGGCAGAAATTCTACGAAGGCGCAGTTCGAAGTGTTGACCGCCATGTGCACGGAGGCGGCGATGCCGATTCCCGTTTTCCCGCAGTGGGGCACGATGATTCGTCCGCGATCTTCTGCCAACTGGCAAACCCGGCGCGCTTCGGTGAGCCCGCCAACGCGTCCGACGTCGGGCTGCGCAACGTCGGCCTTGCCGCGATCCATCAGGTCGATGAATTCAAACCGGCCGGTCTGCCACTTCCCGGCGGCGATAAGGATGTGACTGACTACGTTGGTAATTTTCATACCTTGATGGAAAGTCCCCCGTCCGCCACCAGGGTCGCGCCGGTAATGTAGGCGCATCGATCGCCACTCAGAAATCCGATGACGTTGGCGATTTCCGCGGGTTCTCCCATGCGTCCCAGGGGGATGTTTCTCTCTTTTAAATATCGCTGAATAAACTCCTCATCCTGTGAAATGTCCACGCCATCGATGACGTTGAAGGGCGTGTGGATGGCGCCGGGCGCGACTGCGTTGACAAGAATTTCATACTCCGCGAGATCGATCGCAAGGCTACGGGTCCAGGCCAATATTCCGCCTTTCGTTGCCGCGTAAGCTCCAACCATGGATTGGGTCATGAACCCCTGGATCGACGCGACATTGACGATACGGCCGTATCTCCGCTCGATCATCGTCGGAGCGACGTATCGGACCAACTCGTACATCGCCTCCAGATTTACGGCGTGCGTCTTGCGCCAGGTATCGAGGGTTGCGTTTTCAATGCGCTCATGGATCTCGATCCCCGCGTTATTGACGACGATGTCGATGCGATCCCGCCGGGAAATTGTTTCGTCGACCGCGGATTTCAGGGCGGCGTGGTCCGTCACATCCAGTGGCGCCGCGGTAAAATTCTCCAATTCCTTTTCCGCTTTCGCCAGCAGACCGGCCTGGAGGTCGATCCCTGTGACGTGCGCGCCCTGACCGCAAAACAGATTCGCTGTTGCGCGCCCGATTCCGGACGCTGCGCCCGTAACAATCGCAACGCGTCCGGCGAACTCTCCCTCTGATGTTACTGGACTCAACCTCGTATTCCTCGCTCTACCGTGATGAACTGGCCAATATACTAGCGTAGCGCGGGGCGAGACTCTACAAAAAACGTTCCTTGTGCCGCGCGCACAGTCGAGGCGGTCGAGACAGGTACCGCACGCCATTTTCTTGATCCTCTCAGCGTCATGCGTTGCTTGAGTTTATCGCGGTACGCCGAGGGTTCAATGCTGTACCAAACGGTACACTGAAACTTTTTTACGGTTTTGAAAATTTCTACTTGCATAACGTTGCTGCATAGAGGAACGTAGGTAGTAAGCGGTTTCTTAGTACGTGTAGCTCGCCACTGTTTGGCGGGTTGGTTCGGGGAGAGGAAGAAGACACTCTAGCCAAGGAACTCACTTTGCCGCCATCGGCACGAAGGGACCGCGCCATGAAACGATTTCCCCTGACTTTCCCTGGCAATCTCTCTGTCGTTCCCGTTTTTGCCGCCATCCTTTATTTCGCATCGTCTGTCTCCACATGCGCGATCGTCGATCTAAACGAAAACGGATACGACGACATTTGGGAGCAGAAGTACAGCGCGACCGCCCTCGCGCAGAATGAAGACTCGGATGGCGATGGCGACAGCAACCTGAAAGAATCAGTCGCCGGAACGGATCCGCTTGACGCCCTGTCACGACTGAGGGTGAGTCGTTTGAAAGTCGGCCCCAATCCGGATGCCGTTTCCGGGAATGGTGGAGACACGGTGCATACCGTCGTGATGACCATCGCCTCGCAGGCGGGAAAAGCGTACCAGGTCGAGTCCAGTTCCGGGCTGAATCAGCCGGGTTGGCAGCCCATAACCGGGCAGATCCTGGCGGATGGGGCATCCCTGTCACTGACCTTGTCAAATGCCGCGCCTGCGGGAGCCAGCGAAACGCACTTTCGTGTCCTTGTGTCGGATTCCGATTCCGATGCCGACGGTATTCCCGATTGGGACGAACTTCAGATTCCGAGATTCGATCCGCACGTACCCCAAAGCGCCGCAGCCGGTTATGACGATTTGGCTACGCTCACAAGCACTCTCACCGCGAAGACAACCGCCTTGGCGGCGAATGCATACGAGAAGGAGGGGATCGATGGACGCATTCGAATCAGCCGCACCGGAAGCATGCCGCTTGTCGTCTATTTCGGATTCAGCGGGGATCCCGATCCAACGAAAGGCTCGGCGTCGCCCACCGACTACGTAGTGAAGCTGCGAGGCGCCACGCCTATCGAACCGATTCCATTTCTGGAAGGGGCCGTGGTTGCGAATTCAGAAGTTTCAGGAACGCGAACATTCTCGGCAGTTTCGACGGAGTTTTCCGAGGTTGCCCTGCCCTACGAGACCACCCTGAACGGTGCGGTACGGATCCCTGAAAACATCGCCAGCGTGGAGATCCTGATTGATCCGATGATTGATTCGAGCAACGAGGTGCCCGAATCGTTGGTCATTCATCTGGCGCCGGCTCCTGCCCTGACGGCCGGCGCCGGAGCAGGCGTATCCGTTCGAATCAACGACGCGCAGCCGGTGGCGGGGAATGAACACCTGTTTATCGGGTACCTTGGCCCGGAAATGGGTGCCGTCTCCTACGGTAGTGGGATATCCACCGTTCTGCTGCAGGGGGATAATGACATGGGACTGGTGAATTTGAGCTTCAGCGGTCTGACGACGCCCCAGATCGCGGTGCACATACATGTTGTAAACCCGCTTTCGGGACCGAATCTGGAAAGCCTTCCGCTGGGGCAGGTTTCGGGTTATGAGTGGTTCATTCGCGCCGCGCAGTTCCTGGTGACCGATCAGCATGTCCTGGATGCTCTTTACTCCGGAAAACTGTATGTAAACGTGCATTCCGCGCAATACCCTACCGGCGAGGTCCGGGGCGATTACGTATTCACCGAGGGCTCGACCGAATTGCAGATTCCCCCTGATCCGCCGCCCCATGAGATCCTGACCGGCGAAGAGCTCGACCGGGATATCGTGCGGTTCCTGACGCAAGCGACATTCGGACCTCGGCAGGAGGACCTCGATGGAATGCTGGCTCTCATCGAGGATCCTGCGATTGGCGACGGCACGAATCGAATTGCGGGCATGGAGGCGTGGATAGATCTCCAGATGGATCCGGTGCAGATGCCGGAAAGTATTCTCCTTGAATACACCAGGGCATCCTTTAATCAGGATACGAATACGAGCGAGCGGCACCATCGGCGGTGGGGGTGGTGGGAGCACGCCGTAAATGGCCGGGATCAGCTCCGGCAACGTACCGCCTTTGCATTGAGCCAGATCTTCGTCACGTCCGATGCCACCGCAACCCTTGCCCAGCGCCATTACGCGATGGCCAACTATTACGATTTGATCACGGCCAATGCTTTCGGAACGTACCGTGACCTGCTCGGAGACGTGACCTACAGCCCCGTCATGGGATTTTACCTGAGTCACTTGAAAAACCAGAAGAAGACGACCAATAGCGCCGGCGGAATTATAGCCAGTCCGGACGAGAACTATACCAGGGAAATCATGCAGTTGCTTTCTTTCGGCCTGGTGCACCTTCATCTCGACGGCAGTGTAAAACTTGGGACGAATGGTCTCCCCATCGCGACATATGACAATTCCGTGATCACAGAGATGGCAAAAGTTTTTACCGGGCTGAGCTACAGCAAACGTGCCGACTCAAGCGGGAACCCGATTGACAATACGAACTTTTTTCTCGGGAAAGGCAACTTGGAGTATCAAGTGCGGTGGCTGTATCCGATGAAAATCTTTCAGCAGTACCACGAGGAAAGTGACAAGACGATTTTTGACGGGCACTACATTCCCGCAGGACAGACCGGGGACCAGGACCTTTCTTTGGTTCATGACCTACTGGCTGCGCACGAAACTACGGCGCCATTTATTTGTCGCCGGTTGATTCAGCGATTCGTCACGAGCAATCCCAGTCGTGGTTACCTGTACCGCGTTGCGAAGACCTTCCAGGACACGGGTGGCGATTTTTCCGAGGTAGTAAAAGCTATTCTGCTGGACTACGAGGCGCGGAGTCTCACGTTGGTTGACCAGGTCGGACAGGGAAAACAGAAAGAGCCATTGATCCGGTTTACCCACCTTATGCGATTCGTCAACACGGCATCCCAGATCCCGCTGTCGAGTCTTTCCGCACACGGATACCCGGCAACAGCGTTGGCGAAGTTTCCAACCAACGCGACGATTTTTCGCATGCGCAACAATCTCAGGACCGATTTTGGGCAGGAGGCGCAGAGTGCGCCCTCCGTTTTTAATTTTTTCCTACCCGATTTTGTCCAGTCCGGGGCGATTGCTGCCGCTGGTCTGGTGGTGCCGGAATTCCAGATTACGACGGAAAGCCAAGTATACGGGTGCATCGACTATGTCTACGACCTGACCCTGCGCGGCGGCGGTATGCCTGGACAGGGACTGCCACCCGGTTTCTCGAATACAGACGACAACATGTTCGGAGATTACCTGCCTTTGTTGCAGATCTACAACGATGCGCTGGCTTTACCGGGCGGCACGGTGGAGACCGCCAGCGAGGCGCTGGTGGACTACCTAGACCTGGTGTTTCACGCTGGACATCTCAAGGCGAAGTTTGCCGGCGCCCCCGAGCCGAATCCCCGGAGCCTGATCATTGAGTCGACCATCAACTTCGGAAGCGTGAGGCGCGTTCTGAATACTGCCTACATCGTGTTGAACACACCGCAGTACGTCATCCACAAATAGAAGAGCGAAAAGAGATTATTTATGAAACATCGCAAAAAATCTTCAGGGGATATTCAGCGGCGCGAGTTCTTCCGGCAATCCGCATGCGCGGCGCTGGGCGTTACCGGACTCGTCAACATGCTGGCCAACCTTCGGCTGATGGGAGTCGCTATGGCGCAGAACCCCGGATCCGAATACAAGGCGATTGTGTGCCTTTTCCTCAATGGAGGAAACGACTCCACCAACATGCTGGTCCCAAAGAGCGGGCAGCTGAGAATTGATTACGACCTTCACCGCGGAATTCTGGCCGTTCCCGCGAGTTCTCTGCATGAGGTTTTTCCCGAGAACGAAACAAGGGAGTTTGGCCTGCATCCCCAGTGCGACGAACTTGCCGCATTGTTCAACGCAGGTGACCTGGCTTTTGTTAATAATGTAGGCACACTTTCCTATCCGATTGAAACCAGGGAGGAGTACCTCCAGGGCCTGGTTCCCGTTCCACCCCAGCTATTTTCGCATTCCGACCAACAAGTGCAGTGGCAAAGCTCCGTTCCGGACAAGCCCTTCACCTCCGGCTGGGG
>CAUZEO010000154.1:0-11809 GCA_963578625.1 Kiritimatiellia bacterium
CGCAAGGCAGGCGCGGGGAAACCCTCGCGCCGTAATGCGGGATGAATCGTTTGCGGTTCGGCGAAAACCTCCGACTCGAATCCCCAGTCTCGAAAAATGCCGCGCAGTACCAGGGCATCGTTGCTGATTGCGTCGCCCCGGTTGAATCCCGCCACAAGCTGATGAATTGCCGGCATTCCTGGGTTTCTTGTACAATCAGCGGGCGTGGACGGACAGCACCAAATGGGATGGGAGATAAGCGGGCTAGATCACCGGTCCCAGTTTTTCGCGGAGTTCGCGGTCAACATTACGCGCGTTGTACGCCGCCAGCCGTTTCCGTTGTCCCGCGAGAACAGGTTGCCGTACCGATGTGTCGCTAATGAGCCGATGCATCATTTCCGCGACCGCGGCAAAGTTTTTGTCTGAAAACAGGACCCCTGCGCCGCCGAGTGTTTCCGGCACGGCACCGGCTTCGTAGGCGAGGACCGGGATGTCGTAATGCATGCTTTCCAACAGCGGAACGCAGAAGCCTTCGTGCTCGCTCATGGAGAGGAACAGGTCTGCCTGTTCGTAGACCGCGTTCAAGTACGATTGCGGACGACTTCCCAGGATTTCAACATTTTCGGACCCGAGCTCGCGAGCCGTTGCGATAACGAGTGAGGCGTAGGTTTCCGCGCCGGCGGCGGACCCGATCTGTATGAATCGTGCATCCGTGGCGTATGCGGATTGGTACAGGGCAAACGCCTCTACCGCGTCTTCAACGGCCTTGTTGGGCGCGCAGCGCCCAACGAACAGAACCGTAGGCGCGTCATCCTCGTACCGTGAACGGACTTCCGAATCGACCGATTTTGACGCCTCATCCAGATCGACGATCAGCGGCAGGATGTCGACATCCCGATACCCCATTCGGTGGAGTTCGCCCGCATTGAAAGCGCTGTCCGCCAGGTTGACATTCGCGACACCCGCCAGTTGGCCAGCCTGTCGCCGGCCCTGATCAAGCGCGTCGGAAAGATCGGGATTCAGTCCGTCGAAAAAACAGGAAGGCGTTACGTTGTGATAGAGAATTACCTTGCGGCAGGGCAGCGAGGCGAAGATTTCATTGACCGGGGAACCGATCGAAAGGTGTAGCAGCGCCACATCATTCGCTTCCAGGTCCTGCGCTGCGACGGATGCTTCTCGCACATCGTGGCACAGTTGACGGGGTGCATGCGCCAGGGCCGTGTATATCTCCGACGGATGACCCCATTCACGAAAATGCCCGCGTATGATCCGGGCTTCGTTGCTGATCGCATCGTATCCGGTATACCCGGCAAGGAACTGGTGGATCACGGATGGCAATTCGTTGTCCGTATTCTTGTCGAATGGAGTGATGTACCGATTGCTACCGTCATATTTCGTATGCTAGCCTATGGACCTACGAACGGTCAAAGACTCGGTGAAGAGTGAGTTCGGCAAGTTCATGACGGAACACGAACGCTATCTATTCGATCTCCGCGGCTACCTGGTCGCGGAAGACATTTTGAGCCCTGAACTGGTTCGGGCGCTCAACGAATCGATTGATCACCACCAGGATCAAATACGGGTCCGGGGACCCGGGCAGGCCTTGGATGGTCGTCACGATACCCAAGGCGGCAGGGCTTCAGACGCCCTGAAGGGCTCTCATGGCCGCGGTGATTTCGGCGGATTTCTCTTCTGGGAAACGCCCTGGTGCCGGCCCTTTCGCGATCTGATCGCTCTGTTCGCCGTGCTCCGTTACATGTTCGGGGCCATCGGCCCCGAGTTCCGGCTCGACAGTGTGGATGGAATTACCATGACAACCGGGAGCGAGGGATTCGTGCTTCATGGCGGGGGTGCACCCGAGCGTCCCGGAATCGCTCCCCCGTTTTTCTTCCAATGCCAGGATGGTCGAATGCATAACAAC
Organism: Kiritimatiellia bacterium; assembly: GCA_963578625.1. GTDB lineage: Bacteria > Verrucomicrobiota > Kiritimatiellia > SLOV01 > SLOV01 > CAUZEO01. The sequence goes on from CAUZEO010000154.1 coordinate 1,901, forward strand.
CTGATGGCGGTCAGCTACGCCCTGACCGATGTTGGGCCGGATGATGGAGGCTTTGTCTGTATCCCCGGGAGTCACAAGGCAAACTTCCCTTGCCCCCGGGAAGTACGCCGTTTGGAAGCGGATGCGGCGTGCCTGAAGCGAGTCCCGATGAAGGCAGGCAGCGCGGTGATTTTTACCGAGGCGCTGACGCATGGGACCCTTCCATGGCAAGGGCGCCACGAACGTCGAACGTTAATCTACCGCTACACGCCCGGCATGGTTTCCGTTGGGAACCTGGGGTCCCGCGAGTTCGCGGACGAATTGACTCCACTCCAGCGCGCCCTCATTGAGCCGGCTCACTACATGGACCGTCCGGACATTTCCGCTCTGCTTGATCGAGAGCTCAGGGTTCAGTAGGGCTCCTGGCTGGGCCAGATTTTTCATGCTGTGAGAGTCTTTGGTTTCAGGGTCTCCTGAAACCTTGTTTGAGAGTAGCGGCCTACCCCTCCCCATCGCCGCGAGCTTAGTCGTTCTGTTCTAGCAGTATTTAGGAACCGGCTGTGATTCGTCGAACTAGGTTGGCGGTTCGATTAGGCTCGCGAGTTGGCTTTCCCTAACTCGCGAGCCTAATCGGCGGAAGCTCTGAGACAAAGCTTACGACGAAGTTCGGGCTAGCGGCTGCTGCGCTTGCGGCTTCTGGTGCGATCGCGGGAAAATTTGCTTTGCGGGCGTCCGCCGCGCCGCCCGTCCCTGCCGCCGCCTCCGCGCCTGGCATTGCCCCCGCCGCCGCCATTGCCGCGGCCGAAATTCTTCGGTGCGGCCTGCCTGGACCGGTATGCCTCATCGCAGTGAAATTCGTGTTCCATTTCAGCGGGCACGGGTTCTCCCAAGAGGCGTTCGATATCCCGCAAGTAGGCGCGATCCTCGGCGCAGCAGAACGAAATTGCGTCGCCGGAAGCGCCTGCCCGGGCAGTCCGTCCGATGCGGTGGATGTAAGTCTCGGCCTCCACCGGCAGATCGTAGTTGATCACGTGGGTGATGTCGTCGACATCCAATCCTCGCGCCGCCACATCGGTGGCGACCAATACTCGAAAACGCCCGCGCTTGAAACCATCCAGCGCCTTGGTGCGGGCCGCCTGGGTCTTATTGCCGTGGATGGCAGTTCCGCGAATGTTTGCGGCGAACAACTTATCCACGACCCGATTGGCTGCGTGTTTCATTTGCGTGAAGATAATGGCCTTATTGATCTTGGGATCGTTCAACAGGGAGACCAGCAGGGCATCCTTGTTCTTTTTTCCTACGAACAGAACCTTCTGAGAAACGAGATCAACCGTCGGCTGTTCGGGTGCGATGGCAACCCGCACCGGGTCGTGAACCATGGTGTGGGCCAGGGACACCATCTTCGGGGCCATCGTAGCCGAGAAGAACAGGGTCTGGCGCTCGGAGGGGATTTCAGCCAACACCCGTTGGATGTCCGGCATGAAACCCATGTCCAGCATCCGGTCCACTTCGTCGAGAATGAAGACCTCGACCTGATTGAGGCGAATGTGTTTTTGCTGAACCAGATCGAGCAGCCTGCCCGGCGTGGCCACCAGGATATCCACTCCACGGTTCAGGTCTTTCACCTGGTGAAACTGGCTGACTCCGCCGAAGACCACGGTATGGCGGAGGCGCAGGAAGCGACCGTACGTGCGGATGCTGTCTCCGATTTGCGCCGCGAGTTCACGGGTGGGTGCCAGAATAAGAACCCGGGGCGTGCCCCGGTGAGGCCGGCGCGAGTTTTTGGACAGGCGCTGTAAGAGCGGCAGGGTGTAGGCTGCGGTCTTGCCGGTGCCGGTTTGGGCTGTGCCCATCAGATCCCGGCCTTCCAGCAGGTGCGGAATGCATTGCTCCTGGATGGGCGTGGGTGTGACGTAGCCCTCGGCGGCCACTGCCCGTTTCAACTCCGGAATCAGTTCGGCAAAGACGCCTTTGGGAGGTTCGAGCTGCGGTTTCGGGGCGGAATGACTCTGGTGCGCGCGAGGCGCATCAATGGTTGTTTTCATGTTTTTCCTGGTCCGGGGTGTTACAAATCTCTACCCGCCGGACACGTGGAAAAGAAAGGACCGCAATTATCGCGGCAAACATGCATCCCCTATGTAAAAAGGGTGGGATACACGGAATAACTGAGCAAATGCGCTGTTTTCGGTAGTACGAAGACACACCCAGCGAATTCGTTATCAGCCAAACTACCCCAGCGTATCCAAGAAAACAAGGGGAATATCAAGAATTTGAAGAAACATCAAACGGTTCGTCCAAAGCGTGGAAAAGTTTGCGCGCAACCACACTCCAATTGTATTCGCGTTCGACGAATGCCCTGCCGGACCTGCCCAATTCAAGACGGAGTTCCGGCCGGTCAAGGAGAAGGGTCAGTTGTTCTTCGAATTCGGGGTAACTACGGAACCACAATCCGCCCCCGCTTTGCTCGCACTGGTAGCGCATGACATCGCTGAAGGCGGTGACCAGGCAAGGTGTGCCGGTGAGCCATGCCTCAAGGAGTACAATGCTGAGGCTCTCGTTGACCGATGGATGAATGAAAGCCGTAGCCCCGGCCATGGCTTCCGCTTTCTTCTGGTCCGAGACAAAACCGAGATCGATGATGTGAGGATAGAGTGATGTCGGCGCCTCGATTTCTCCGCTGCCTGTGAACACGAGTTTCACATCACGCCCGGTACGCCGGCGAAACACATCTACGTAATCGGTGAGCATGGGGGTGCCCTTGAGGGGTTCCCGTCGCCCCGCGTAAACGACATACGGGGTCTGCAGTCCGTGGTCGCGCGAAAAAGCGCTCGGATCCGCGTCCGGGCTCTCTAAACCCAGCCCCACAACTGCGGTCCGCGCGGTGGATATGTCGAAGAGTCTTTGGGTGAGCCGTCGTTCCGGCTCCGAATTGAAAAGAAATCCGCGAACTTGCTCGAAAAGTCGCTTCATAACCCGCAGCCAGGCGAACGGTTCGTCATGAAGGCAGGGGACGAGGTAGGTTTTTTCCGGCAGCACTTGCTGAACTTGCCAGGTGAGCCCGAAGAGGTAGGGCCCGACAACCACCCGGTCGTACGAAGATTCGCGCAGGTGGTTGACCAGGGTGCGGCTGTTCACGTTGTTGTCCAGCCACGTCTGCTCCTCGTCGACCGAGACATCGCCCCCCTGGCTCATGCGGCCCTGAATATCGATGAATTGCTCCAGATCACGGTCCTCATCCACTTCGAACTCGTGAACGGTCATACCGCCAACTTCGCGGATTCCGGCCGGCTTCTCATTGGCCCATGTGAAGTGATTGACGGCGCAGGTGGTCAGGAAATGAACATCCCGCCCATTCAAAGCGGCGCGCAGAGCAAGCTCCTTCAGGAGATTCTCCGCACCTCCCACCGTTCCCTCGTCATTGAAGCGGGGGCAAACGAACGCGATCCGGTCGGCGCGTGACATCAGGAGCGATTCGCGTCCTTCGCCGCCTCCAGCGCCGCGACTCTGGCCTCGAGTTCCTGGATCTTACGGACATTCTTGCGATCCATTCCGTCTACGGCGGCAACCAGGAGGCCGTTGACCTGGTTCTGTTGCGACCAGAGCCGGTAGGTGTAGAAAACGAGGAGTTTCCAGATCACCTTTTTCAGGGCAATGAGCGCGGGGGCGAAAAAACTCCTCCGCTCCCGGATTTCGAACGCATTGATATCGATGTAGGCTGCCTGGCGGAGGCAGTTCATGTAATAATCCATGAACGCGTCCTGCGTCTGAAGGTTCTTCAGATTGTGGCGTTCCGCCCTGGCGATTTCGGGATCGGGATAGATTCCGTCCCGGATTTTTTCTTCCACTGACTTTTGGATCTCGCCGACGACGCGGGCCGTGTCGATCCCCTCGGCCCCGATTTGAAACAGAGAATCATTCATCATAGAGTGGGTCCTGTGCCGGATTTGTGGAGTATTCAGCGGCTTGGGGGCGGTGTCAATGGCGGAGCGGGCCCATCCGCTTAAATCCGCGCAATCGGGATAGATTCCTGTCGGCGAATCATTTACACTTCGAATCGTGACCAGTTCTGTCGAGTTCATAACCGACCGCCGGATATACGAGCGGGTGATCCAGGAGTCTGTACCTGCGGCGGAGTCTTTTGTCTGGATCGCCACCGCGGATATAAAGGATATGTATGTTCATCATCGGGGGCGTAAGATGGCGCCGTTTCTTGCGGTTCTTTCTGAACTGGTGGATCGCGGGGTTTCGGTGCGGATGATTCACGCCAAGGAGCCGGGCCCCGCCTTTCGGGGGGACTATGACCGGTATCCCAATCTTATCGGGGGAATGGAGATGATTCTCTGCCCGCGCGTACATCTGAAATCCGTGATCGTGGACGGGACGTTCGCTTTTACCGGCAGCGCAAACCTCACCGGCGCCGGCATGGGAGCCAAAGGGGAGAACCGGCGAAACTTTGAGGCGGGGGTCATCACCCGCGACGAGAAAATGATTGGACAGATCATGGAACAATTCGATGCTATCTGGATGGGGGATCGGTGCCCGCCGTGCGAGCGGAAAGCGTACTGTGTTACCTATCTTGAACTCCTTCAGGGCGAGGCACAATAGTGGAAAAATCGGAACCGGACTTAATCTTTCCCGGCCTGGAGCCGTCATCGCTGTGGAACCTGGCGGGGGTCATACTCATATTTATGATGTTCGCGGGTCTCAAGGAGTGTCGTCATCACGTTTTTTTGGATAATTTTGGTGCGGTGGTGAAGGGGGAGATCTATCGCAGTGGCCAGTTGACCGCGCCGCAGCTTGAGCGGGTTATCAAGCGGTATGGATTGCGTACCGTCATCAACACGCGGGAAGACGGTGCCCGGGTCGATGCGGAGGCGATCGCGTGCCGTGAGCACGCTGTCAGAATGGTGCGCATTGCAATGCCGGGTGACGGGCGTGGAGAGTATGCCCAGTATGCGGAAGCGCTGCGGGTGCTCGGAGATCCGGATGCGCGGCCCGTGCTGGTTCACTGTGCCCGCGGCACGCACCGGACCGGCGCCGTCATCGCCGGCTATCGCGTCCACGCGCAAGGCTGGGAGAAGGAGAAAGCGCTCCGAGAGATGAAGCGGTACCGATTCGATGCCCGCGACCATCCATTAATTCGCCATCTTGAGCCTTTTCTGGATGGGGAATTTGAGCTTGCGAACCGGAAAGAATTGAACGGAATAGAGTAGGATGCGTCTGAAATACCGAAACGGCTGGAGTGTATCATGCCTGTAATGGCGTCCAATAAATTAGCGGGGCTTCTCGAAGCTACGGGTCTGTTTACCGAAGTCCAGATCGGCAACTTGCTGGCCGAGCGCCAGCAGAGTGGAAATACCATTACCGAAACGGTGCTGTCCCTTCAACTTGCCGAGGAAGAACAATTTCTGAAGGCCTTCGCCAACGCGATGTCTTTGCCGTTCGTGAAAATCTCCGACCTGGAAATTGACGAGAGCGTAATCGATACGCTTCCGACGAAGTTGATTTTCCAATACAATGTGGTTCCCATTGCGCGTGAGAATGGGTCGCTCCGGGTCGCAACCCTCGATCCGTTCACTCCCGGGCTGATGGATGCTCTCCGGTTGGCATCGGGGATGCGCATCGCGTTCGCTATCAGCGTTTCGACCGATCTTGCCGCTGCCGCGAAGACCATCTACGGGGTCGGCGCCGACACCGTGGAGCAGATGATCCAGGACGACAGGATTGAACTCTCGCCTGAGGAGGGCTTTGGCAAACAGGATCTTGACGAACTCGACCAGGAAGCCTCCATCGTCAAGTTCGTCAACCAGATCATCTGGGAGGCCTACCAGGACCGGGCTACGGATATTCATCTCGAACCGATGGAAAACGATTTGCGAATTCGGTACCGGATCGACGGCGTGCTTCACCAGACGCCGGTTCCTCCACAGCTGAAACGGTTTCAGTCCGCTATTATCTCTCGAATCAAAGTCATGTCGAACATGGATATCGCGGAGAAGCGGCTCCCGCAGGACGGCAGGATCAGCGTACGGATCCGCGGCGAAGAAATTGATGTTCGCGTCTCTACCATGCCCACCGTATACGGCGAAAGCGTAAGCCTTCGCCTTCTCATGAGAAACAGCGGGTTGCTCGGACTCGACAAACTGGGGCTGATTGGAAGCCAGCAGGATCTTCTCAATGGGTTGATTCACAAGCCCCATGGAATCCTGCTGGTGACCGGACCGACGGGATCCGGGAAATCCACGTCTCTGTACGCCTGGCTCCACACCATCAATTCTACCGACAAGCGAATCCTCACCCTTGAGGATCCCATTGAGTATGAAATGCCGGGGGTCAACCAGATTCACGTGCGCCCGGAAATCGGCCTGACCTTCGCGGTAGGGCTCCGTCACATTCTTCGGCAGGACCCGGATGTGATCATGGTGGGGGAGATCCGCGACCTGGAAACCGCGGAGAACGCGATTCGCGCGGCGCTGACCGGGCACCTTGTTTTCAGTACCCTTCATACGAATGACGCTGCGGGTGCGGTGACCCGGCTTCTCGACATGGGCATCGAGCCGTTTCTGGTGGCTTCTTCGGTGGATGGTCTGGTTGCGCAACGCCTGGTCCGCCGGCTGTGCAAGGTCTGCAGGAGCCCTCGTGATTTCAAAGAAGGATACCTTGAAAGCGTGGGTTTCCCCACGGACCTCCTTTCCGAGGGCACCGTTTACGAGGCGGTGGGTTGCGATGAGTGCCGGTCGACCGGATTCAAGGGCAGAACGGGGATCTACGAGATCATCTTGGTCGATGACTCCATCCGGCCACTGATCGTAACCCGGTCCTCCTCCAACCTCATTAAGCAACAGGCATTGAAGAACGGCATGAGAACGCTGCGTGACGATGGGTGGAGAAAAGTTTTAGAAGGCACGACAACCATCGAGGAAGTATTGCGAGTCACGGAAGAAGACGAAGCAATGACGGAGACGGCGCTCTAAAAATGGCATCCTACTCATATGTCGCGCGTACGCGTGCGGGGGAAAAGATTGCGGGAAACCTGGATGCCCATGACCGTCGGACTGCGCTGTCGCAGCTTGAGAGAATGGGGTACGTGCCGGTGTCGGTGAAGGAGAATGGCGCCGGCCGTCCGGCGCCCGCCAAAGAGCTTTCAAAGAAGGCGGCGAAGCAGAAAGCGCCCAGGGAAGCGGTTCTCAAAGCTCCGAAAAAGCCGAAGCAGTCAAAGAAGCGCGCTGCACCCGCGGACGGGTCGGTCGGTGTTTCCATCCCGGGTCTTTCCGGTCGCGCGCCCAGAATGAATCTTCGAGACGTGCTTCTTTTCACCCAGGAGATGAGCGATCTTCTTGCGTCTGGAATGACGCTGGGAAATGCGTTAACCACCTTGTCGCGTCGGAAGACCAGCAAATCTCAAGACGCAATTCTCGCCTCACTGCGAGACGAGATCGTACAGGGATCGAGCCTTTCGGAGGCGCTCGCGGACCATCCGGGAACGTTTTCGAATCTCTACATCAATATGGTGCGGGCCGGGGAGGCGAGCGGAACGCTGCCCGAGGTTCTCGAACGACTCGCGCATCATCACGCGCGGGTTCAGGATGCACAGGAGAAGGTGATGATGGCGCTGGTGTATCCGGCCATCATCATGCTGGTAGGAGCGGGCACACTGATTTTTTCCATCCTGTTCGTCATTCCGAGATTCACGGCAATTTTTGACGAACTCGACAGCACGCTGCCGGCTTCAACGCAGTTCCTGGCAAATGTCAGCCAGTTTCTCCTGAGTTATTGGTGGCTCATCATTATTGCCGTGGTTGCGGGGGTGATCGGTTTTCGCCGTTTGATTGCCACCCCGACCGGACGGCGGTGGTGGGACGGCATCCAGTTGCGGATTCCAGTCGTTGGCGGCATCGTGAAGGCAAACTCTTTCGGCCAGTTTTCCCGGACGTTGGGGGCGCTCCTTTCCAACGGCGTGCCGGTACTGAGCGCACTGACCATCGTGGAGGAAACAGTGGGAAACAGTGTGGTGACCGATGAGATTCGGGCGGCGCGCGAGCGGGTCACCGATGGATCTACCATTTCCGGCCCACTCTCGGAAGGCAAGGTTTTTCCTCAGCTTTTGACTGATATGCTGGCGGTAGGCGAGGAGACGGGGGACATGAGCGGCGCCCTGATGCACATCGCGAATCGATATGACCGTGAGTTGGATCGCACGGTGAAATTGTTCACAACGCTGCTGGAGCCTATTATGATCCTTTTTATGGCGGGGCTCGTCGGCCTGATTGCCGTCAGTATGCTGACCGCCGTGTTTGATATGACGAGCGGATTGAATCCATAGCTATGCGTACCAAACATCTGATGAATAGATCCAACGGAGATCCGACTATGAACAACCAGAAATACGATTCGGACCGGTCCTCATCCAAGGCCGGGTTTACCTTGATTGAAATTATGCTCGTCGTGATTATCATCGGGATCCTGGCCGGCGTGGCGGCAGTCAAATTCAGCGGCAGGGTTGGGCAGGGACAGACGAACGCCGCCAAGGCCAGCATCCATGCGATCAGCATGGCCGTCGCCCTGTATGAAATGGACAATGGGAAGTACCCGCCAAACCTTTCGGCGCTGTTAACCGCGCCGGGCGGCGCGCCGCTCTGGGACGGGCCCTACCTTGAATCTACCACGGTCCCGGTAGATCCCTGGGGCAACGAGTTCCGGTATCTCTATCCCAGCTCCCGGGGGGAGAAATTTTACGAACTGAAATCTCTTGGGCTTGATGGCGTGGATAGCGCCGACGACGTGACGAAGTAACCTCGTGACCCCTATCTATACGGGGAACTGCGGATCGTGCCGTCGGCGCGCGTTCACATTGATTGAACTGCTGCTGGTAGTGGCGATCGTGGGAATCGCCGCCGCCGTCGCCATCCCCAAGTTCGTGAATTCCCTGAAGGGAGCGAAGATTAAGACCGCTGCGCGCACGATTTCCATGTCGTGCCGGTATGCGCGAAGCACGGCAGTACTCCACCAACAGCAAATGGCTCTGATCTTCTATCCCGAAGGAGGCGAGATTGAACTCGTCAGCGTTGGCCAACTGTCGGGCCATACGGACCGGGAGGCCTTTCTTGACGGCAGAGATGCCCGCATCGTGGCCGGATTGGTGCATGACCGGGAAGACGAAACGGGGGAAAGCGCCCCCCCGGAACTGCAAATTGAATCTTTAATGAAACGCGAACTGCCTGAGGGGGTCCAAATCCTTACCGTCACCGTAAACGACGAGATCATGGACATCGAACGCGGTTATTGGACTTTCTTCGACACCAACGGAATGTGTGATCCATTGGAAGTGCTGGTTGCGGACGAAAACGATCGCGGGGCGGTCATCACCGTGAATCCACTCTCCGGAAAAGTAACGATTGATATGGAGAAGCTATTTTGAAGAAACGGCGGGACGGCAACAGGCATTGATGAAACGTAAACGCAAAATGAGCCGCGCCGGCGTGACGTTGATCGAAGTGCTTCTTGCCACCGTGATTCTTTCCGCGGGCATCACCACCCTGGTTCTTGCCGCGACCCGAGCGCTTGCCGTGGCGCGCAAAGCCAAGGAATACGAAACCGCGCGCCGTTTGATCGGGCAGGTGGACCTTGAGGTTCCGCCTAATTTCGAAGAGCTCGAAGAAGATGTAGAGACCGGTGATTTTGACGACCCGTACCGGGATTACTCCTGGGAACGCGAGATTACCGAAATGGAAGAAGAAGAATTGAAAATGTTCATCGTGCGTACCGCGGTGTTCTGGTCGAACAAGGGCCAGGAGAAAAGCGAGGAAGTCGTAACCTACATCTACGGCCCCGCCCATCCACGCCAGACCGGAGGGCCGTAAGATGAAGACGGCGGAGCTTTGCGTTTCTTGCGCCAAAGGAGAATCGATGTTGCCGTCGCGGCGCTCTATT
>CAUZEO010000155.1:0-11789 GCA_963578625.1 Kiritimatiellia bacterium
CCCTGCCGGACCTTCTCGAGCAGAAAATGATTCGAGGTGACCTGCACGCCCACTCCATTGCATCGGACGGTCATGACTCGATCGAAGAGATTGCGCGTAGCGCGAAAGAGATGGGGTACGAGTACGTCGGGGTCACCGATCACTCGAAGCGACTGACCATTGCGAACGGCCTGGACGAACTCCGACTTGCCAGGCAAATCGACGAAATCGACACCCTCAATGACAGCGGCCCAGGTATCCACATTTTTAAGAGCATTGAAGTGGATATTCTCGAAGACGGCGCCCTGGACCTGTCCGACGAGATCCTCCAGCGGCTCGATTATGTTATCGCCTCGGTCCACTCGTTATTCAATCTGAGCCGGGAGCAACAGACGAAACGAGTGCTGCGGGCCATGGACAGCAAATTCTTTTCCATTCTCGGGCACCCTACCGGCCGGCTTCTTTTGTCGCGTGAACCGTACGAAATCGATATTCCCCGGGTTATCGGGCACGCGAAGCAGAGGGGCTGTTTTCTGGAGCTGAACGCGAATCCGAACCGGCTGGACCTTCACGACGTGCATTGCCGCGCGGCGGCGGAAGCGGGGGTGCTGATTGCCGTCAACACCGATGCGCACCGGATGCGCCATTTTTCGTTCATGAGGTACGGCGTTGGGCAGGCCCGCCGGGGCTGGCTCCGCAAAAGTGATGTGCTGAATACTCGCTCGCTTGTTGAGTTACAGAAACTGCTAAAAGAGACCAGGCATTGATTTTTACCCCCAGTAGGCCTTAATATCCCCCCCGGTTTTCAAAAGGAAGGATCGAATCATGAAGTTCAGTAGAGTGTTTGTTGTCGCCGTTGCCGCTGCAATCGGCAGTTTTGCATGCTCCAGTGTTGGCGAGGCGCAGGCCGGAAAAGGCGAAAAACTGGTTGTTTTGGTGAATGTGGGCGGGGTCGACGCGGAACTCTTCAAACGCGTGGCAGGCCATATTGAGCGCAACCTCTACACCAAGCCGTCCATCGCAAAGCCTCGCGATGCCGTGGGAGCAAAGGATCTGAAAGACGAAATGGAAGCTCTCAAGGATCTGGTGGGTCCCGATACGCACTGCGTAATTGGGGTCATCATGGCGAATGACGAGGTTGCGCACTACATGGAGTCATTTCCTACCTACAGAATCGGGTTTGTCAACGCGGCCGGGATGAAGCCCGCGGAGGACGATGCGGAAAAATACGGTCGTCGGGTCGAAAAAGATGCGATCGCGGCAGTCGGACTTCTCTCCGGGCTGAGCGATTGCCCGATGCCCCGGTGCGCATTGTGGCACTACAAGGACGACGCGGGACTGGACCGTAAGGGCCGAGGTCTTTGTCCGCCGGATCTTAAAAGATGGCTTAAAATCCACCACGACCATGGGCTGGAAGGCGCACCGGATTTGAACAAGCCCTCAAACCCTTGAGGCACGACCTGGGAAATTGCTTGATTTACGTACAATTCGCGACCATGCCGCTGCAATCGGCGAGCGGCTGGGAACCAAAGTTTCCGATGCCGACGTCACCGGTGTGCTCGCCGTCGATCGCCGCCGCCGCGATTTGGTCGCGGAAGTGGAGTCTTTAAAGAATCAACGCAACGTTGCCTCCAAAGAGTTGGGGCGAAAGAAGAAGAATGGCGAGGACACCGCCGGCGACCAGGTCACGTTGCGAGAGTTGGGCGACCGGATCAAGGATCTGGACCAGGAAGTGCGCGACGTGGAGGTGACTCTCAATGATGCGCTTTTGCGGCTGCCCAATCTTCCGCACGAGTCGGCGCCGGTTGGTTCGGGGGAAGCAGACAACCTCCTCATCCGCACGCACGGTTCACCGGGGGAATTCGATTTTGAACCCAAGCCTCACTGGGACATCGGGGAGGCATTGGGAATCCTCGATTTCGAGCGCGCTGCCCGCATGTCCGGATCCGGGTTCGCCATGCTGATGGGTGAAGGGGCGCGTCTTCAACGCGCCCTGATTCGATTCATGCTCGATGTGCACACGCGCGAGCATGGATATCTTGAAGTTGCGCCTCCCTATCTCGTCAACGATGCGGCGATGACCGGCACGGGCCAGTTGCCGAAGATGGCGGAGGATATGTACCGGGCCGACGCGGATGGCCTGTGGTTAATCCCTACCGCGGAAGTGCCGGTCACGAACTACTACAGGGAAGAGGTCATCGACGATCCGCTTCCTGTCTATTTGACCGCCCATACCCCTTGTTTCCGCCGGGAAGCCGGAGCCGCGGGCCGGGACACCCGTGGGATGATTCGCGTCCACCAGTTCGAGAAAGTGGAGATGGTGAAGTTTGTGGATCCTGAAAGCTCGTACCGGGAACTGGAGACGCTGGTGGCGGATGCCGAGGATATTCTTCAGCGCCTTGGGCTGTGTTATCGGGTGGTCGAACTTTGCACATCCGATCTCAGTTTTGCCGCCGCCAAATGCTATGATATCGAACTGTGGGCCGCCGGACAGCAACGTTGGCTCGAAGTGTCGTCGTGCAGCAATTTCGAAGATTTTCAGGCCCGTCGGGCGAACATCCGGTTTCGTGATGAGAGCGGGAAGACAAAGTTCGTCCACACGCTGAACGGTTCCGGGGTGGCATTGCCGCGATTGATCGTGGCGATTCTCGAAAATTTTCAGCAGGCAGACGGCTCCGTCGTTATCCCTGAGGCGATCCGGCATTACATGGATGGCCAGCAACGGATCGGGTGAAGCGGGTACCTGCTCATTCCCGGGCCGATTGCTGCGTTTAGGGAGCCTCGTGGAACACAAACTGGTTTCAACGGTAGCGGAGACGATTCAGGGCCGCGGCCTGGCGAATCGGGGCGACAGGCTTTTGCTGGCGGTTTCAGGTGGTGCCGATTCGGTCTGTATGCTGCGCGCCATGCTGTTATTGAGGGATCGCCTCGCGGTGTCTCTATCCGTGGCGCATCTCGATCATGGAATTCGTCCGGATTCCGATGCGGATGCCAGGTTTGTCCGGTGTCTGTGCTCCGCTGTCGATGTGCCCTGCTACGTGGAGCGGGTCGATGCAGTGCGCCGGGCGACGGAAGCCGGGCTTTCCCTGGAAACTGCTGCCCGGAATCTTCGGTATGACTTCCTGATCCGGACCGCAAGGGAGCATCAAGTCAACGTCATTGCCACCGCCCATACGCGGGACGACCAGGCGGAAACAATGCTCTTTAGACTCGTACGTGGCAGCGGGCCCCGGGGCCTCTCCGGAATTCCGTATCGGCGCGAGCGGGATGGGGTTCGTATCGTGCGTCCCCTGCTGGACAATCGTCGGGAGCAGGTTGTCGATTTCCTGAATGGAATTCGTCAATCGTGGCGTGAAGATCCCTCGAACGAGGATCCGCGGCACACGCGAAACCGGATTCGCAACCAGGTAATCCCCTATCTGGAGGAGAATCTGAATCCATCGGTGCGTGAGGCGTTGGTTCGGACGGCAGCAATTCTTTCAGAGGAAGATCGGTGGCTCGAATCACTGACCGGCGAGGCTCTTGGCCGGTGTGCCGCGTCCGGCGGCGGGGGGGCATTGGATCCGGCGCTGCTGCAGACGCTCGATCCCGCTCTATTGCGGCGGGTTCTTCACCGATGGATGCGGGAGAAAGGGATCCCCATGGGCCAGGTCGATTTTGACACCTTGGAATCCGCATCCGCGCTGGTCGGTCGTCCATCCGGAACGTCCCCGATCGGCGCAGGCTGGGTGATTCAGCGGACCCCATCTAGGTTGGATCTGGTCAGGCCTGACGATACGGTTGCGCCAATTCCGTTTCGTGTTCGAGTGAACGTTCCCGGCCGGACCGTTATCGAATCGTTAGGTCTTCAGGTGGATGTGAGTTATGATTCCGGATTCGAGCGAACCGAGTCCGAGGGGATCGGAATGTATCCGGTCAGCGGATGGATCGACCGCGATTCGGTAGGGTCCGATGAGGTCTTTCTTCGAAGTTGGGAACCGGGAGATCGCACGGAGCCGGTGGGTATGTCCGGATCCGTCAAACTGCAGAATCTATTCGTTGATCGGAAGATTCCCCGGGAGGCGCGTATTCTGGTCCCGCTGCTCGAGTGTAGAGGCCAGATTGCGTGGATTCCAGGGTACCGTGTAGACAGAAGGTGGTCGGTTCAAGGGCAGGATACACCGTCCTTGAGGTTTCTAGTGAAGATGGCGTAGGGGTTGCTCAGCAGATTTCGAATCAAATTCGCCAGAAATAGCGTTGTTTTTTTGAACATCATGGAATATCTTGGTATTAGTATAGATTGGGTCGTCCGATCCGAAGGAAAGTCCGCACAATGAGTTCGCAGAATGTCGACAATGAGCGGAAGGAAAGCGCCACGAATCAGAAAATGCCCCTCAAGGGCCTGATGGTTTGGCTCCTCCTCCTCGCGCTCTTCATAGCCATGTACAATGTTCTCCCGCAGGGGCGGGAGAAGTACCCCACGATCAATTTGATCCCTGACTTCGTGGATCACGTCGAAAACGGCGAGATTCGCAATTGCGAAATCGTCGCGGAGATGACGGGGGTTCGCTATGTCAGGGGCGAATTGATGACCTCGGATCCTGAGTCCGGGAAACCTCGCCGATTCAAAGCCTACTTCCTCGAGTCGTTTGATGTCGTGGGGCTGCTCAACGAGAACAACGTTGAAGCTACCCCGATCGCGGAAGTCAAATATCAGAGTCCGATCCTCTATTCGCTGCTTACGGGATTGGTTCCGATTCTTCTGATCCTCGGTCTTCTCTATTTTCTCTTTATCCGCCAGATGCGGATTGCAGGCAAAGGTGCCATGAATTTCGGAAAGAGCCGCGCCAAGCTCCTCAATCGCAATCGAAAGCAGATTACCTTCACGGACGTAGCCGGCGTCGAGGAGGCCAAGGAGGAAGTACAGGAGATTGTGGAGTTTCTGAAGGATCCGAAGAGATTTCAGCGCCTCGGCGGGCGTATTCCGAAAGGAGTTCTCCTGGTAGGTCCGCCCGGAACCGGTAAGACATTATTGGCCAAGGCGATCGCTGGAGAGGCGCAGGTTCCCTTTTTCAGCATCAGCGGGTCGGATTTCGTGGAGATGTTCGTCGGGGTTGGCGCATCCCGGGTTCGGGACATGTTCGAGCAGGGGAAGAAGAATGCGCCCTGCATCATTTTCATCGATGAGATCGATGCCGTGGGTCGCAGCCGGTTCAGCGGCGTGGGCGGTGGTCACGATGAGCGGGAGCAAACCCTGAACGCGTTGCTGGTCGAGATGGACGGTTTCGATACCCAGGAGGGTGTCATCATCATCGCGGCAACCAACCGCCCCGACGTCCTTGACAATGCACTCCTTCGCCCCGGCCGATTCGACCGGTCCATTTTCGTAGACCTGCCGACACTGGATGGACGGGAAGAGATCCTCAAAATTCACACGGAACTCGTCAAGTTGAATGAGGCGACGGATTTGCGGCGGGTTGCCCGCGGCACGCCCGGGTTTTCCGGTGCGGATCTGGCGAACCTAGTCAACGAGGCCGCGCTGCTGGCGGCGCGCGGTGACGCCGATGAAGTCAACACAGCGGACTTGGAGGAAGCCCGCGACAAGGTGCGTTGGGGCCGCGAACGGCGAAGCAGGGTACTCGACGATAAAGCACGGGAGTTGACGGCCTATCATGAAGGGGGTCACGCCGTGGTGATGGCGTTGCAGGACCATTCGGAACCGCTGCACAAGGTGACGATTATTCCAAGGGGGCAGTCGCTTGGCTCCACCATGCAGCTGCCCGAAAAGGATTTATACACCGAGAGCAAAAACAGGCTTCAGGCGATGCTGGTTGCCTTTATGGGCGGCCGGGCCGCCGAAGAGTTGGTCTTTTCAGACATCACCACCGGGGCGCAGAATGATCTGAAGCAGGCGACGGCGATTGCGCGCAGCATGGTCTGCGAGTGGGGGATGAGTGCGCTGATGGGGCCGCAGTCGTTCGGCAACCGGGAAGAACACCTGTTTCTCGGGCGGGAGATCACCAGGAACAATGATTATAGTGAAGAGACCGCTCGAAAGATCGATTCCGAAGTCGGTCGTCTGCTCAAGGATGCCTATGACCGGGCGATGCAATATTTGAAAACGAATCGCGACAAACTCGATACTATCGCGCAACAGCTTTTGGAGCGAGAAACGTTGGATGGCGACGAGGTCATGGAGATTATGGAGCACGGCCGATTGTTGAAAAAACCCGATCGCGAGAGTGGGATAGCGAATTCCCCGGTGGATGGGGTGTCGGAATCATCGGAATCCGTGGATGATGTGTCCGGAAGAACGAAAGATTACATTCCCCCGCTGTCCGGCGCTCCCGGGCCGGACGCATCGCCCGCGTGACGCTATTTTCGCTCCGGGCAGACCGTCGCGGGTGCGCAATGGCGGCAGCGTTGTATGATTTGGTCGTGTACCGATACCAGGATTGAAATCGGCGATCGCCCGCTGGTCATGGGCATTCTGAATGTTACGCCCGACAGTTTTTCGGACGGCGGAATGTATGACGACGCTGCTGAGGCCGCCGATCACGCCCGGCAGATGATTCAAGACGGCGCGAGTATCGTGGATGTGGGGGGGGAATCGACTCGTCCCGGCGCTGCCGAAGTTTCGGAAGTGGAGGAAATGCGGCGAACGATCCCCGTGGTGGAGGCGATTCGGCGGGACTCGTCCGTAATCATATCCATCGATACCCGCAAGGCCGCGGTCGCGCGTCGGGCAATCGAAGCAGGGGCGTCCATCGTCAACGACGTGTCGGCGATGACCCATGATGCCGAGATGGCGGGGGTGATCGCGGGATCCGGGGCCGGCATCGTGCTCATGCACATGCGGGGAAATCCACGGACGATGCAGAACAGCCCCACGTACGAGGATGTCCTCCGGGAAGTCTGCGACCGGCTGGGCGAGAGGCTGGATGCCTGCAGGAAAGCGGGGATAAACGCCGATCAGACGGTCCTCGATCCGGGGATTGGATTCGGGAAAACCCTCGATCACAACCTCGCTCTTCTCGCTGGGATACCTTCGCTGCGACGTTTGGGACGTCCGGTATTGATCGGGCTGTCGCGCAAGAGCTTTCTGGGACGATTAACCGGTCGTGACGCGGACGAACGCGCGGCGGCAACCATCGCAGGAAATTTCTTTGCCGCGGAGCGCGGGGCAGATATACTCAGAGCCCACGATGTGCGCGAAACAGTCGATGCGATGACTGTATTCAAAGCGTTGCGAACATGGAACGACTGATTGAATTGATGAAAGCAGTGCCGGCCCCCGGAGTGCGCGGGGTGGTGGAGATTTGTGTCCTCGCGGTACTGATTTACTACGTGATCCTTTTTTTTCGTGGGACCGGCGGCGCGGCAGTTCTCATCGGCTTTGTCGGTTTTCTCGCGGCCAGCCTCATGATCACGAGCATATTCAACCTCTACGCGCTGAACTGGCTGCTAAGCAAATTCACGGTAGCTTTCCCATTGGCAGTGCTGATCATTTTTCAACCGGAGATTCGCCGGGCACTGGCTGAACTTGGAAAGGGACCCGCATTCACGACTACTGCGAGTGAGAGCCGGATGATCGAATGCGTGGTCCAGGCCGCCATGATGCTCGCGGACCGGAAAATCGGGGCGCTGGTCGCGATCCAGCGAGAGATCGGAACGCGGTCCATTATCGAGACCGGCACCCGGATAGAGAGCCCGGTGTCGACGGAACTGCTGGCCCAACTCTTCTATCCGAACACTCCGCTGCACGACGGCGGGGTCGTGATTTCCGGGAACACGGTCATGGCTGCCGGATGCCTGTTTCCTCTGTCGCAGCGGGATGGGCTGAGCACGGAGTTAGGGATGAGGCACCGCGCGGGACTGGGAATGAGCGAGGAAACGGATGCGGTCGTGGTTGTTGTATCGGAAGAGACCGGGCAGGTTTCGGTCGCCTACCGTGGGCACCTCAGCCGGGAATTCGGCGAAGACCGTCTTCGCAAACTGTTGATTAAGGTCCTGATGCGCGGCCGGCGCGCGCGTAGCCCGCTGAAGCGGGTGAAGGATCAGTTGGATTTGAGCCCCGAAGGTGTGGCGAAAACCGAAGTACTGACGAAGGAGGAAACGAAATCCCATGCCGGCTAAGGAATCCAAGCTGGGAAAGCGTTTGTTCCGCAATCGAGGAACGAAGGCCGTCGCGGCGATTCTTGCGCTGGTCTTGTGGTACTCAATTCAGGGCACCATCGGTGAGGAAGAAGAGGTCGTGGGGGTTCCTATCGAGATTTCCGTTGAAGACGGGTGGGCAATCCTGGACCGCTCGATTACCGAAGCCACCGTCACAGTCCGCGGCACCAAGGACGCAATTGGAGAGTTGAATCCGGATAGGCTTCGCCTGATTCGGGATATCCGGGGTCGGCCGGAACGTGGAGCCATGCTGCTGAGTCTCCATCCTCGGAATGTGGACACGCCGGATGGGGTGCGCGCAGTGAAGATCGATCCGGACCGGATCCTGATCAGCCTGGACAAGGAAGGCGTACGCCCAATTCCCGTAAAAGCGGTACTTCAGGGGGAATTGCCGGATGGGTTCGAGGCGGGAGAGATTCGGTGCAGCCCCGCCACCGTTCAGCTCTTCGGCCCCGAGATAAGGTTAGGGGAGATCGAGGTGGTCTACACCGAGGCAATTGATATGGAACGGCAGCTCGTCTCCTTTAAGAGTCGCCGGAGCATCAGCCCGCCCAGCCAGTCCTGGATCGGCAATGTGGAACCGGATCACGTGATCGTGGAAGTGGAAATCATCGAACGGTCCTCCCGCCGAGAATTTGAAGCAGTGCCGATCGCGACCTTGATGGGAGCCGGGAGTCGGTTCAACGTTGAACTCTCAGCCACGAATACTATGGTAGTACTGGAAGGCAGGAACGAAGTGCTGGAGGCGATTAGCCGCCAGTCTATACAGGCCTACGTGGATTGCCGCATTTTAACGGAAACATCGACCAACGCGGTACCCGTCAGGGTTCATCCGCCGGTCGGCGTGGTCGTGAAATCGGTGGACCCGGAGGAGGTTGTTGTGAAATTGTCCCAGCCAAGGGAAGATTCGTGAAAATGTGTCCGGAAATTGTCCATATGCAAGGAGGTGGCCCAAGCCGGTGGAGATGGGCCCTGTGGTTCGTTCTAGCCCCCCTTCTTTTCCTTGCATCCCAGATCGTGGGTGGGGCCGAAGTGCCGGATAGCGGAGATCCCGCCTTTTTCAGTGTGACGAATCTCACGCTTCGACCCCAGCAGGTCATGACGCAGGGCAGCGGCCTGGAGTTGTCTCCGACCCGCGTTCGCCCCATTGGACTGAGCACCATCGATGAGAAGATCTATGAAGCCGTTCGGCTGACTCGCGAACAAAAACTCGATGATGCGATGGCGTTGCTGGATGAAGTTCTTGAATCGGATCCGAAAAACCGGGTTGCGCGGACGACGCGGAGCGTCGTGCTGACCACCCAATTCCGATACGAGGAATCGATCAAGGTTCTGGAATCATTAGTAGAGGATTTTCCCGGGGATGTCGGGATCCTCAACAATCTTGCCTGGGTATTCGCGACGGCGCCGGATCGAAGCCTGCGGGACGGCGTGCGCGCGGTGGAATTGGCGAAGAACGCGCTTATTTCATCTCCTCGAAACTTTCACGTCTGGAGTACACTGTCTGAGGGGTACTACGTGATCGGGAACTTCAAGCGCGCTTACCTCTCCGCCATCGAGGCGCTCAATCTCGCGGGGAGCGGGCGGGCATCTATCAAAGACGTCCTCATATACAGGCGTCAAAAGGAAAGGGCCAAGCGCGCACTGCTTGCGTTCCAACTCGTGGAATGAGATGCGAATTCGCCTGTTTTCCCTGCTGGCACTGACCATTTTTTCCGGGAGTTGCGCGGGAAGCCTTCCCAGAGCGACCCGATCCTCGGGAGGAATGGCGCCCTCCGCGCCCCGGGTGATTTCTATCGGCTCGGCTACAGTGAACGTGGAGCGCCGGTACATCGAAGTGCCGGGACACGTCAATATGACCGAAGGCGAAGTTGAGTTGCTTGCCTGCGGGCCCGGCGGGAAGACACACGAATCGGTTTTCGTCTTGCGTGCCGGGCCCACGGATTTTCATGCCGCATTGCTGCTCCTGGGCCTGCGACCCGGGATCGCGCCGGATATTTACCGGGGCTTGGGACCCGTCGGCCCGGAGATCGGGATTGCGGTCTCCTGGGAGCAAGATGGGCGGCAAGTCACGATTCGCGCTGAACAGACCTTGTCCTACCGGTTGGACAATACCGCCCTCAGTGATGCGGGCTGGGCCTTTACCGGATCTGAAGTGCTCGACGGATTTTTCATGGCTGAAGTCGACGAATCCTTTGTCGCGACATTCTGGGATCCGTGGGCAATTCTGAATCTCACTGACCTCGCTGGAATTGACGATACATTGATCGTAGCGAATTCGGCGGTACTTCCCCCGATAGACACCGAAGTCGTGATGAGATTTGAGGTGCCCAGGTGAAGGGACTTCACTGCAAAAGAATGGTCACTTCGGCGGCGGAGAGGGAAATTCGCCTTTCATGGCGTTTCGAATGATGTTTTTCGTATCCTCCGGGAACTCGTTTTGAAGGATCCAGTTGAGAAAACCCGTGTCCTTTTGAACCAATTCGCGAAGGGGTCTGCCCTGATTTTTCCCGAAGTTTATGGCGGCTTCGCCGTGCGTCCAGCGTAGGCGGCCCTCCAGGTCGGCCCAGTCCGGGTGGCGGGGATTGCTGACCTCATGCAGAGCATCGATGTCCCCGGGCAGATCCGGATACCTGTCCAATTGACTCAGAAAAATCCGTACTGTCGCCAGGATATCGTCCAGGGCGCCGTGCGCTCCCAGATGCAATTCGTCACAATAGAATTTCAGGGCGGCGGTGAGGTCACGAGGCTCTCGCTGGTGGAAAATGCGCTGCGGATCGACAAATTTCCGGCCCGTCATGTCAAATTCCACGGCCGCTCGTTTGAATTCCGCGACCAACATCGGAATATCGAATTTGATCGCATTGTATCCCGCCAGGTCACAGGTTTCAAAGACCTCCGCTACTTTTTCGGCCTGATCCTTGAAGGGTGGTGAGTCGGCCACATCGGCGTCGGAGATCCCGTGAATGGCGGTTGTTTCGGGCGGAATCGGGATTTCCGGGTTAAACCGAAATTCGAACTGATCCTGCTTGCCACCGGGGAGCATGCGAATCACGGCCAAGTCGATGATCCTGTCGATCCTGGGGTTGGTTCCAGTCGACTCGATATCGAAGAATGCCAAGGGTCTATTTAATGTCAGTTTGCTCATTGTTGCAGGATCCGCGAAGTAAACCGCACCCTACTTCGACCTTACCCACGATGACAAGAACGGATGTTTGTTGACATGCTGACACTCGCTACCTACATTCTTCGCCCTATTTTAAGCGGCACGGGCCCGGCCTGAAATGCCGACGCATAACCAAAGGGAAGAGAACAGATTATGGAAGTAAAGTATCTTTACATGGCGTTGGGAGCCGGCGTGGTTGGCTTGGTATTCGCGTTCATTAAATCCCAGTGGGTGAACCGCCAGGACCCCGGCACTGAACGAATGCGGGAAATCGGCGCCGCGGTTCGTGAGGGTGCTATGGCCTTCTTGTCCCGTGAATATCGGGTGCTTTCGATTTTCGTGGTGATTATCGCGCTCCTGCTTGGTTTTGCGAACAAGGGGGACCTGCGGTGGGTTGCGCTGTCATTCGTCGTCGGCGCAGGGTGCAGCGGACTTGCCGGCTTTTTCGGCATGCGTGTCGCGACAGCGGCCAACATGCGGACGACGCACG
>CAUZEO010000156.1:0-11720 GCA_963578625.1 Kiritimatiellia bacterium
CAGCCGCCGGTGGTGGACGGGGTGCTGGACGACGCCTGCTGGAAGACGGCGGAGCAGGAGGGCGATTTCAGTGTATACAGCCACGCAGACCGGATGCATCCGGAGCGGACCACCTTCCAGATCTGCCTCGACGACGAGGCGATCTACCTGGCCGTGCGAGGCCGAGTGAAGGAGATGGAGCCGTTCAAGGCCCGGATGGCCAAGACGGCAGGCGAATTCATGTACAGCCACGGCGGGGTATTCGAGATTTTCTTCGAGCCGCGCGCCGGCAGCGGGCAGTACCAGCAGTACCTCCTGCATGCCAACGGCTCGAAACTGATCTCGCTCTCACGCCACAACATTCTGCGCACCGCCAACGATCAGTTCATCCGTTCCGCCACCACCCTCACCGATGACGGGTTTCTCCTCGAGGCGGCATTTCCCTTCGGCCTGCTGGACCTCGAACCGGGCGTGACGGACACCTGGGGCTTCAACGTCTACCGCGTCCACGATCTATACGATCTCGACTTCGACAAGGACGGTTTCTACAGCGCCTGGAACTCGACCCACGGAAACCCGTTCGGCACTCCCGAATATTTTGGGAGGCTTCACATGGACCTCGACCCGTCGCCGTTTCACTGGGACGTGGATCTGCCGCGCGAGCCGCAAGCCGGGGATGATGCGATCGAAGCACGGCTCTCCAATCGGACCGGCAGCGAGTTCTCCGGAGCACTGGCCCTGGAGATTGCACCGGTGGGCGGGGAAGCGGCGGTCTACGAACAGGCGGTACGGTTCGGGCCCGACGAATCAAGAACCATTTCGGTCCGCCATGCTGTATCGGCGGCGGACGAGGAAGCGCTGGTAACAGTTCGCCTCGTCGATGAGGAGGGCCGTACGCAGTACGTGGGCGGCGCGCAGAAGCGGGATCTGACGCCGGCGGATGCGTGGGCGCCGCCTCTGCCGACGGATGAGGAAGAGAAGCTCGGGTTCATCGCTTTCACCCGACCCTGGCAGGAACCGGTACTCTACCGCTCCGTGCCCCGCGCGGAGGAACGGCTGGAGCGCCTGTCCATCCGCCTGAGCCCCGGTGAGTTTGAGCCGCTCGTTTTCTCGCTTTACCCTTTGCGGGATGCGAAAGCGCTTCCCGTTAGCGCATCAGACCTCCGTGAGTCAAACGGAAAGGTGATCGATCGTGCGGACATCCGCGTGGGCCGCGTGACCCATCAATCCGTCTGGCAGAATCCGACCACCTTCGAGGCGGTCGAGCACCTGGTGCGGCGCTGCGAGACCGTGAACCTGGTGGCAGGCCGGAGTCAACGAATGTGGCTGACCGTCCAGGCAGACGCAAGAGCTCACCCCGGGAGCTACACGGGTACGGTTTCCGTTGGATCACGCGAGATTCCGATGACGGTGGAAGTGCTGCCCATCGACTTGGCCCCGGTGGAGGACATGGGCTACTTCATGTACCATCCGGACCTGCGGTGGGACCTCGTTCCGGACCGGGACCTCTGGGAAAACATCGCCCGGGACCTGGCCGACCACGGGATGACGACGGCTACGCTGTACTACCAGGCAACACGGCAGGATGAGTCTTCCGGCAAGCGCGTCCTCGCCGACCTCGATACGTACATCAATCCCAGCTTCGGCATCCCTTATGCGTCGTTGATAGAGATCTACGGCCAGGCCGGCCTGGGTCGACATCAGCCGCTGATTGACGTACTTTCCCAATACGATGTTGCGCACGACCCGAACCTGGTGGTCGCACTGCACAAGGAGTATCTCCGGCGCGGCTGGCCGAAGGTCGCCTTCTATATAAATGACGAGATCGAATATGAAAGTCGAATCGCCGAGGCGCGCCGCACGCTGAAGTTGCTGGAGGAAGCCGCGCCGGACCTGATGACCACAACGGCGCTGGGACCGAAAGGCGCCAAGGCGCTGGGGGAGAAATACGACATCTGGATCGGGTGCAGCCGGCCGGAGATGATCGAGTTCTGCAATTCGCTCGGCAAGAATCCGTGGACCTACAGCTGCCGGGCCGTCCACGATATCAGCCCGGCCTTCGAGAGGTTCTTCTTCGGGCGGTTTCCCTGGAAGATCGGGCTGAAGGGTGTGGGATTGTGGTCCTACCTCGAGGACGGCGAGGTCTTCTTCGACCGGTTCGGCAACAGCTTCGGCTACTCGGCCGATTTCAACTTCCGTCCGGAGTGGAAGCACCGGTACGGCTTCGTTATTGCCGAGGACGGGAACATCATACCGACCGTAGCGTGGGAAGGTGTGCGCGAAGGCATCGACGACATGCGCTACCTTCGCACGCTGGAGAAAGCGGTGCACGAGGCGGCGGAATCCGGCTCCCCCGCCACCCGCGAAACAGGCAGAGCCGGACAGGACCTTCTCAGCCGAATCCGTTCCAAGACCGACCCCACTCACGGCCTGCGGGACAAGGAGTACGGAAGAAACTGGCAGGCCTTCGGCGATCTGGCCGGGGACCGGGACCGGATCATCGACGCAATCCTCGCCATTGAAACCCCCTGACTTCACCCTCGTAATCGTACTCGCAATCACCAATCAGAATTCGAGTCTTTTCGGTGAACGATAACGGGCGACCATTACGACCTGCGAATGAGTCGGCCACGCCGATGTCGTCGAGAGGCCGAAATTCGACAAGGTTCGCGACAAGGGAGACGAATGGACGGCGAGAATCGAAGAGCGTAAAATACCCGGATAAGAGAACCCGCGGCTGATAATGGAGGAGAAACGACCTCCGCACCTTAGCCGAAACAATGCAGCACCTCGGTGGATTAAACCACGAAACACACGAAAGTTTGATGCCGTTTCGAATCTACGACATCCCTCACCAATTGGTGTCGTAGGACCGCGTACGGTCTATGAACACAGTTGTGGGTAAGGGTCAGGCATGAATGAAGCGGTGGGCGCTCTACAACTCCACCTGCCTCACCCGGACATTATCCATATCCAGCACACCGCCCGCGCCGTCCTGCAGCCGGTAACTGCCGAACCCCAGAAAGATCTCGTCGTCTTTCGCGTCGTGATCGTAGTAAGGCAACGGACGATCGTTGAGTCGAACCCATTCCCCCTGCCCAGCGCGAAGATATCCGGTCACCTGTCTTTGATTGGTGTCGACGACCAGCTTCATCCCGAACCAATTGCCCACTTCAGCGAAACCTCCCAGGCCGTGATGTTCGTTTTCGTATATCCGCCGGCCACCGTCTACTTTGGATTGTGAAATCGCCGCCAGGTCGCCGCGGTCCGGCCAGGCAATCATCGTGCCCAGGTACTTTCCGTTGGCATCGACGACGGAGAGCGTTGGTTGATTTCCCGCCAGACCATGGCGCCGATAGTCGACCTCAACCGAAAATACTCCAGGGAGGACCTGCACCGCGTGAAAAGGCACGATATCGCTCGGACAGGTTTCGTTGACATCGCAGACCGCGAACCGGTTGCCGTCGCGCTCGACCACCTTCCACGATCCGTCCCATCCCCGGTTGGCGTAAACGGTGTTCTCATACCATCCGTCCAGGCCGATCAGCCTGCTTTCGCCCGACTCGGCAGCAAATGCCGGACCTTCGAAGTCGCAGTTCCAAAGCAACCGGCCGCCGTCTTCGGCATGGTTGAAGGTGATGACGCCGAAGCGTTCGGGATTCCGGAATCCCCCCAAAGTCGAGGACCAGCCGGAATAGGGCGGCGCACCCTCCTCTGTATACCGGTTACGGCAAAGATTGAACCGCCAGGTTGAGCCGGGCGCGGGGACCAGCTTCCACGCCGCGAAGGGAAGAGCCGCCCGCAGTTCCCAGTAGTCGTCCCCCACCGCTGTCTTCACCTCGACGCCTGAGTTCCAGGTAATGGTCGAACTCGCGGCAATGGCGGTGGGATTCTCCCGCGCATCATAGACCGTGCCCAGGCTATTGATGCAGAACTGGTAGTAGTCTTCGCCTTTTCCGGCAGGGTCCACGAACAGTTCGATGGAATCGTCACTGAAGCCGCCGATGTCATTCTCCCGGGTGGCGGCCAGGATATTGGAAACGTAGGGCTCCCTGCACCGGGCCAGGATGTAAAGGCGCTCGCCGTCGTGCGCCAGTTTGAACGCGGTCTTCTGGAGAACCGGTTCATTCTTGATGGTCTTGGAAATCTCGAGGGGCAGCGCGTCCGCCCAGGTCGCGTCGTCCGCCCAATCCACGCCGTCGGATACCGTGGTGTGGGCAACCGCCGCGGTCCCGATAGGCGCAAACTCCGACAGTGCGGAATCCTCGTACCGAGCGCGACCCTTGACCAGGTGCTGCATGATCCCGGCGTCGACCAATTCTACGCGCTTGCGGTACAGCGACCCTTCCTCCGTGGCCAGCCGCGCCTGTTCGAGATACCCGGCCACCTCCTCCAGGAATTCCGCGGTGCCCAGCTTGCCCCACCATGCCCGAGCCGTGTCTCCGCCGCCCAGGCTCATCCAGCGGTCCTCGAGGGCTGTGTAGAACCGGTTCATCCCGGCTGCAGCGGGGCCGAAAAACAACTCGTAGTACTCCGCGAGCCCCTTCTCGATATCCAGTTCATATTCGTCGAAAAGCTTCACCCGCCAGTACACGTTCATGAAATCCAGGACCGGATTGGCATAGGCAATGCCCGCCCGCGTCGTCCCGGAATACGTTGCGGCCACCGTGCGGTCCAGCACCCCGCCCATGTACCCGCCGATCCGCCGGAGACGTCGCACGTCCTCCGCGTGAACCCGCGGCACCATGCAGGGGAACGGCCACTCATCCATGAACGGTTTACAGGGATACTCGTACGTGGTGAAAAACCGGGCCTTGTTTTTCTCCACGTACTCCTCGATGCGCCGGTAGTCGCGCTCGCGGTACGCGGGGTCGTGATAACCCTGGTAAAATTTGCAAAATGTGACGGAGACATTGGGTTCGAAGACCAGGCCCGTCGGCGGCAGGGTGTAATTGAAGTACGCAATCCCCGAGACCATGGCATCGGGATGGGTCTTGTGAACTTCGCGGGCCACCTGGTTCACGAAACCCCAGACGTAATGGCTGGCATCGCCGCCGAGCCCGACGTCGTTGCGATAAAGCGGTACGCACGTCGAGCACCCGCACATGTTCTGATTGTCGTTGGGAACCACCGGGAAAAAATTTCCCGATGCGGCATGGTACGCGGACGGGAACGGTTCCGGCTTGCCGTCGAAGTAGTCGCGCGCGATTTCCACCACCTGATCGAGAAAGCTAGTGGAGGAAAAGCAGTGCTGCACGGAGTACTGGTAGCCCAACTGTTTCATCCGATCGTAATTCTTGGTGCTGAACCATTCGGGATGCGATTCGCCGAGGGCCTTGTCGTATCCGTGGAAGGAATGGTTGGCGTTGTAACGCATGCCTCCCCAGTATTTCAGGCGGACCCAGTACAGGAGGCTGGTGCGGCTGTTCACCCACGTGGTCTGGAACGTCTCCGGACGGTCCCAATCGGTAAAGGTCAGGACCTCTGTGTTGCTGAACAGCGGATAGTTCTGCCGGATGGCTGCGTCCGGCCTGCGCCGAAGATCCAGGTCCTTCACCGCCACGCTGGGGAGGTCCGGAATAATCTCGCCGATCTCCTCGTTGGGATAGTACCAGCGAACGCCCAGCGTCCGCTCCAGGAAGTCGTGAACGGCATAGCACGTGGCGATCTTGTCGGTGACTGCCTCGTAGATGCTCATGTAGCTGGCGTAATCGACCTCGGAATGAATATCGGAGTCGTACCCCATCAGCATCAGGACATCCGGAAGGGTCTTCACGACGTATTCCTGTTCCCCTAGATCCTCCTGCTTGAAACCCAGTTTCCGCGTGGCCTCGCCCTCCCCCACCAGAATCCGGTTCCCCTCTACGGCGGCGGGTTCGCGCACGATAGGCAGTTCTGCGCCGGAGATCTTCTTCAGGTAGTGCTGCAGTTCAAAAGCCGCCACCTGCGCCGGGGCGCGCGGGTTTTCCGCAAGCACGATAGTCGCGTTCGGGCGGCCGTCGACGGTGAGTTGAAGGGGTTCCGCGGCGGTGAGGTTTGATGCCGCCATGAAAGCGAAGAGGACGGCGGCACCTCGCGCTATGAAATGAAGTACTCTCATGTCATCGCCTTGAAGAGATCCTCTAATTCGTAAGCGTTTTCGACGGCGGCGTCCATCTCCACTTGCGTCCCGCGTGCCGCCGAACCGATGATCTCCCCGGTGACCGGATTGACGATATCGGAAAAGGCATCGCCGTCCGTGTACTCGCCATTGATGAAATGCCGGCAGGTTTTCATGACGGAAAGGATGTCATAGCCTGGAGCGCAAAGGCAAGGGTGAGGGACCCGCAGCACGGCTATCCGACCCGTGCTACGTACCCTGCCGGCAGCTTACGGGCGCGAAACGTCGAGCCCGTAGCAGCGCATGGCGCCCGACGCGGCATCGTCGGTGATTTCGACGTTTACCGGGTTGCTCGGACCGTTCTCCGTGACCGCGCTTTGCGGGGTCCATGCGCCGGCACCATGGGTGGCTATGTCACTCCAGCCATTCACATCGTTCAGATCGTCGGATCCCCGCAGACGAATCGTTACGTCGGTTGCGTTAACATTCCGGGTAAACTCAACGTTGGCTGACTGCCCGCTTCGTTGAATCGAGAGCGGTTCGAGCGAGAATGGATCGATCGGAATCGTCCCGGTGGCCCATTCATACCCGTTCTTGCCGCCGTCTTCATCCACATCGAATGCAAATGCCGCATCGGGTCCGAGCAGTCCGAACGAAGCGATCCAGCTGTCATAGGGAGTCGTGCCGATGACGGACGGCCGAAACAGTTCGATTTCATCCACCTTCAAGCTCTGCTGGTTATCAAGTTTGAAGTAGACCGAACCCTGGTCCGTGAGATCCGTGATGCCATGAAAAATCGTGCCCACCAGGTTGGCCGGAGCATCTTCATACCCGCTGTCGGAGGCATAGACGGATACGAGTCCGGGGTCGAAGTAGAATGTATACCAGACATCGGTCAGCGGATTGGAGACCGGCAAATAAGCCCCGGAGGAAGAACCGCTTGGCGATCCTCCCTGGAAGTTGAAATAGCTGAGCCAGGCCTGCCCGGTGGAGCTGAAATCGAAATAGTGATAAAAGAGAAATCCTGTAGAACCGGTGCTCAAGGGTCCGGCTCCGGTCATGATCCCGAAGGGTACGATCCGGCCGGCGTCCCCTCCCGGAAAAAGACTCATGCGCATTCGCAACCGGTACCGATCGGCGCCGGTATAGTCCAACAATTCATCGAATCTAGGATAGGCTGCAATCTGGTACATTGATGGACTATCATAGACCAACCACCCGTTTTCGGTTCTCGGCGGCTCGGTCCCGGAACTGTTGCTTGCTTGAAACCATTTGGAAGCATCGAGAGCCTGGCCGTCAAAGAAATCGACAAGCAACCCATCCACGATGGGAATGCCGGCGGCGTCCTTGATCTTTTCTAAGCTGATGTCGTCAACCCGCACCTGCCCGACATTTTTCCACTTCACGGTGATCTTCGCCGTATCGGCTCCCGCCGGCGCGGTTGCAGTGGTTCGCACCTGGGTCCATCCATCGGCCGGACTGTAGGATTGGAACGTGACCCGATTCGCCGGTTCGTTCTCGAGCAAGGTGCTTCCGCTGAAAAACTCGACGGTCGCTTCCGTGCTTACCTGGTCAACCGGGGGCGTACTGACATACTTTCCCCAAAGCATGAGCCGGTATTGCTCCCGCGGGGCAACCGGCACCGTCTGTGAAATGGTGGTGCCCCCGAAGCAGGGGCCGTTCAGGAATCTTGCGCTATACGTACCGCCATGCGCACCGCCGGCGGCGGCGACGGGATTGAATGTAGTGCTCCAGCCGCTCAGGTTGCCGGTCTCGAAGTCACCGTTGACCAGCAGATTGGGCCGGACCGGATTGCCCAGCAGGTGGATCTGCGATTGGGCGGACTCGTACAGGCTATGCGCGGAATCGAACGCCCCCCAGTACTGGATTGCCGCCAGGGTTCCCTGCGTACTTTCCTGGTAATCGCTGATCGACGTGCACGCCTCATCCAGAAGACCCTGCTCATTCCCGAAAATCGTGTAGGCGATCAGCCAGCCGCGCTTGAACCGGGAGGAATTGGTAAGACGCGGATTGATGTTGGGATGCGCCCTCATCAGGCTCAAATTCAACTCGCGATCGCGACGCATGTCGGCAATGTCCGTAGCCAACGACAAGACCGCGTCCCGGGTTGCCACGGAATTCACCACCGTGCTCGGCGGGTTGTCGAGATATAGCTTGCTCTGGATGTGGGTCCGGAAATAGTTCCAGGCCTCCTCCATCCGGACGATTCGATACTGCGCGCCCGCGGAATTGGCGGGGGCCTCGGCCATGGCATCCGCAATGCAGGTGTCCATGAATGTAATATCTCCGGGCAGGTACTCACGGAAATCGTCGTTGGGTTGAATGTAACACTGGGTGGCCCAGCCGACCCACTGGTAGAAAAGCAGTCGCGTATTCGTCGCGCCGTATTGAACCGGTCCCCTTCTCTCCCAGATCTCCTCCAACCGGTCCCAGAACGATTTCATATCCCCCGACGCCGTGCCGTAGGACGCGTCGCAGAATTCCTGCATCACCGCGTCGGGGTCCGCATCGGCATCCCAATGAAAAACCTGCGCCGCGTAATACTTCGGGCCGTCGAACGTCCAGTCGCCTCCGCATTCGGTCACATGGGCCACGGCACCCAGGGTGTCGCGGCCCCACCGGAGAAAATCCCGCAACGCGGTGGGGTAGTGACGAAATCCAAGCTGATAAACGCCCCACGTGTAACTATACACGTTCACCGACTGACACTGCGCCGGCGGCCCGGTCCAGGCCTCGGCCTGGGCGATCTCCGTATCCAGCACAAACGTCTTGGTAATGGCCACGTTCGGCTCCAATGCAAAACGCGGGGGTTCCGACGACCAGCTATAGGCCAGCGACTCCACCCACTTGTCCGGATAGACTAGCCCGACCTCCGCCGCCACCAGGTTGACCCACCGCCACGTCATCTCCGACTCCGTGTAGGGCGGGCTGACCGAGTTCTTCAGATTCACGCTCAGCGCATCCGTGCAGAAACCGCTTCCGTCGTTCGGCCCGAGCGAAACGGTGTCCACACCGGGATTGGCGGCGAAGAAATCCAGGCAGTGCTGCACCGCGTGGTCCACCGTCTCCGGATTGGCATTGCAGATCTGCCATCCGTTGCCGTATTCCCACCAGTTTCGCTGGCCGTTGAACCATGCGAACCATTCCGGATGTTGGTCGAAAACTTCGCCGCTGTAGGAGCCGTTGTTGAAAATATGCTGAATCGCGTGAATGCCGTGCTCGCTGCCGACGGGCCTGCCGCGCAGGTGTCGCCCGGAAGGATAGAAGCTGTACATCTGGAAATTGTGCCGGCTGGTGTAATCCGGTTCATGGGTTTCATTCATGCCGGGCGCAACTGAGACTGTCGGCATATCGGGCACTACCTCGCCGTACACCGGATCCGGAAACAACCAGCGGACGCCGCAATAGTCCTTGAGAAATTGATCGACCGCCCACAGCGATGCGCGATCCAGGTTGCCTGAGAGAATCAGGTGTTCGAGGCCCCCGTCCACGACATGCTTTATGATGAACCCATCGGAATAGAGGTTGGAGATCTCGGGCGCATGCACCTGTGCGAAGGAATCGTTTCCAACATGAACGACCATGCCGGTCCCCACCGGTGATGTAAGGACCGGAATCGTTCTCCCGCTCACCCGGGAGAGATAATCGGCCAGCTCGTCCGCCGCTTCCGCGGTGTCGATGCCAGCGCCATTCACAATACTGGGAAGCGGACTGGTGGGGCTGACGACGATGCCTCCCGGACCGTTCGTGGCTGAGCCGGTGGTCAACGTGACATTGTCGAACGTGTAGCCGAAGGCCGAGTACATGGAATAAAAACGAACCATGCCGAACTCGTCCAGGGCTCCCCCGGGATAAGGATCGGCAGCCGAAAGGTCCTGACTCCAAGGTCCCCACGCACTTGCCCCCGTATCCCAGGGGCGCGCTTTGAAGGCCACCACGCCGTTGGTGTCCAGCGACAAGCTGACGTCAAACAGAATGCCGTCCGGAATGATACCGCCGGCCGTTTCCGATGCGATGGTGCCATCTGCGTTCCACCAGGTGTCTTTACTATTCGCCCTGGATCGAATGCGCCCATGCAGGTCCAACGTCGGCACCAGGACGCCGCCGGTCATCCGCCGGACATTCATCCCCGACCAGCTGCTCGCAGTGGCGCTGGCGGCCAGGTCCGCGAAATAGCCGGTGTCGCCCGCCGCATTGAAAACCCCGATGCTGAAAAAATTGCCGTTGCGGTTATGGGCATCGGGTGGTCCGCTATTGTGGAAAGTGACGTGAGCACGAAGTTCGAAGTTGGTGAGAGTCTGCACGGGGAAAGAAAGCTCCGCGGAATTGAAGGGCGGGTTATAGAAATCCTGGTTGCCGATCGGATACGTGCATCCGCCGCAGGTGATCTGAAGCTCCTGTGATGACGCCGACCACGTGCCGACAGGATCGGTGGCAAAGGTCCAACCGACGGCATTCCCGTCATCGAAGTCCTGGTCGACCAGGAGGGTCTGTGCCGAACAGAAGGTCGCAATTCCCACGAGAAATACCACGTTGCAGAGCAGTAAAACTTTCATCAGGAAACGAATATACCTCAATGGCTATGTTCCAGCAACTGGACTTTATTTCCAACTCTTGGGAAATCGGCCCCGGACACACTACGTAGTATACTACGTGCTGTCGGGAACCGTTGTAAACAGTTCTCTCCTGCATGCGGACCGGCTCGGCGTCAGCGGGAATGGCGTCACCGTCGGCGCGCCAGGTTGAGGAGCCGTTGGTGGTTTGGGGCGTGGGATTACTTCTGCGAGGCACACAGTAACCGTGAACTGAATAACCAGTATGCCGAGTAATATCGTGCGATGGATCAAATCACGTTCATTGTGTCCTGAGAAAATGCTCGGAGCAGTTTCTTTTCGGTCGCGGCCCACCGTTCTTCTCCAGTCAAACAGGCAATCGGTCCGATCAACGTTGCATGTGGTTCATGTCATCGGCCAGAGGGCGTCCCGAAACGGGCTTTGAGCATTGACCGTTGGCCTGCCGTTTGTATACTGGGCACTCGCTTGCTGTTGTTGATTTGCACCGTTACCGAAAGAGTTTGCCCATGAAAAACAGATTGATTCTCTCGTCCCTTACTCTCTTTGTGGCGGCATATCAGTGCGCGGGTCAAGGTCCACTGACTCCTGCGGGCACGCCCGGACCCACCATGCATACGCTGGAGGAGATCTACCAGAGACAGGCAACCCTGGAAGCGAACCAGGATGCCATTGAAGCAACGCTGGAAACGAACCTGGAGGCCATTGAGGCGCGCCTGGAGGCTATCGAGCAGCAAGGGGCCAGCCAAGTTCCCGAAGGCATGGTGCTGATCCCGGCGGGTGACTTCGTGATGGGCGATACCTTCGGCGAGGGGTCTTCGTGATGGTGCTGATCCCGGCGGGGGACTTCGTGATGGGCGATACCTTCGGCGAGGGGGGTTGGGTCGAACTCCCGGTGCACAGGGTGACGGTCAGCGCGTTTTACATGGGGGAGACCGAAGTGACGAAAACGCAGTGGGACGCGGTGCATGGCTGGGCGGTGACAAACGGCTATGCGTTCGAGAACACTGGGTCAGGGAAAGCGGGGAACCACCCGGTGCATACGGTGA
>CAUZEO010000157.1:0-11658 GCA_963578625.1 Kiritimatiellia bacterium
TTTTCCGCCGGTCCGTCTCCCCCTCCTCCTGGAACACGCAGGAAAAGAAAATACGGGCGCCATGCTCGGAAAGCGAAGAGGCATACTCGGCGCAACGGTCGATTGCTTCGCTCCGCTTTGCCTCGCTGCCCGCCGCGAGATCACCCCAGGGTTGAGGCAACTGCACGGTTCCTATTTTAAGTCCGGCATCCGTCAGTTGTTTCACCTTTTGTAGTGGCCAATCCGGAATATCAACACAGTCAAACCCCGAATCTTTCACGAATCGGCTGAGTTCCCCGACATTCGACATCCATTTACAGTTGCATACGACCCCGATGGGGATCGAACCTGTGCGCGTTGCAGCCGCGCGGGAAGGGTCTACGCTCATGTGCAAGTCACCATATCTTTTCGCCCTTTGTTTTCAACCAGTGTTCCGCTTCCCTGTATTCAGGAAAGGCATCCGAAACTCGCGCCCAGAAACTATCGGAATGATTGAATTCATAGATATGCATGAGTTCGTGGAGGATTACATAATCGCGAACCCAGCATGGAAGCAGAATCAGCTTCCAGTTCAAAGAAAGCCGGCCCGATTGAGAGCAGGAGCCCCATAGCGTTTTTTGTGCTCGAACTGAGATCGCAGGGACACCAAGGCCACGTTCTACTGCGAGATCCTCTACGCGGATCGGGATCTCCATTCGGGCCAGACAGCGCAAATGGCGGGTGACTGCTGCTTTCAGATCCTGGGGTGGATTCTGGAATCGAATCATCTCATCGCCAAATCGAAGCGTGGAGCCGAATAAATCTTCCTCCACTTTCAGGGTGACCTGCACCCCGCGTAATTGAAACGTGGATCCATCCGTGAGACGTGATGAGCGGCGCAGGACTTCACGTTCTCGGATTTGCGCGGCGAGCCACTCGCGCTGACCGGAAGCGAATGCGAGCGCCTCGCGCCGGGTGCCGAAGTGCGGCACCGTCATCCGGATTTCCCCGTCATCCCCGACTCGAAGAACATAGTTCTTGGCCCTTCGATGCCGGCGCAACTGTATCGGGACAGACTTACCGCCGATTTCAATATCAACGCTGCGCTCTTTCGCTATAAACATAAAATAGATGTTTAGTGCTCGACCACAATGAAATCAATCCTCAAATTTCACGGCTCACGATACATTATGCCCCACGCTGCAGCCATTGTCTCCCTGGAAGGTCGCGCATTGAATGTCCCGTTGCGCGCGCCGTTTACGATAGCCACCACGCGTCTCGAGCATGTCGAGAACGCGGGGGTCCGAGTCGTCCTTGAAGACGGGACCGTCGGCTGGGGGGAGTCCCCTTCCCTCCCACCGGTCACAGCGGAGAATCAATCCGTCCTCCTGTCTGTAATCGAGGAAGCACGGGCGGTGTTACTCGGGCGGAGCGCCGCGGAACTTCCGCGGATCGCAGCGCGGCTTGAAGAGGAATTTCCAGGGGCGCCCTCGGCGAGAGCGGGCATCGAAATGGCGGTCCTTGATGCGTGCACAAAATTTCTGGGGCAACCGCTGTATAGGCACTTTGGCGGCGCATCGG
Organism: Kiritimatiellia bacterium; assembly: GCA_963578625.1. Lineage (GTDB taxonomy): Bacteria > Verrucomicrobiota > Kiritimatiellia > SLOV01 > SLOV01 > CAUZEO01. The sequence goes on from CAUZEO010000157.1 coordinate 1,540, forward strand.
ACTTCCTGATTACCGACATAACGATTCCAATCTGTGAACCCGGAGAAGCGGAGGAGCTTGCCCGACAGTACCGTGAGGCGGGCTTCGAGATGATCAAGACAAAGGTGGGGATCAATGTCGACGCCGACCTCGAAAGGCTCCGATCCATTCGCCTCGGGCACCCCGCAAGCCGCCTCCTGCTTGACGCCAACGAAGGGTACACACCCGCGGAGGCACTCGGTATGATTGATTCCCTGCGGCGAATCGGAATTGTGCCCGAACTCCTCGAGCAACCGGTACCGAGAGATGATTGGGAGGGTCTCGGTCGCGTGTCCCGGGAGTCGCCAATTCCGGTTGCTGCCGACGAAAGCTGCCGGTCCGTATCCGACGCAGAGCGAATCTCGCGAGACAGATTGGCCCAGGTCATCAACATCAAACTCGTGAAATCTGGAGTCGTCGAATCGCAGAAAATTTCCGCGATCGCAAAGCGGGAAGGAATTCGTCTAATGATTGGAGGAATGGTTGAGACACGGCTTGCCATGGGATTCAGCGCCCACTTTGCGGCCGGGATCGGCGGATTCGAATGGATCGATCTCGATACGCCGCTCCTGTTGGCGGAGGATCCGATTCGGGGAGGGTACCGGGCAAAGGGTTCACGGTACGAGCTCTCTCATATCGACGCCGGGCACGGCGCTTCGATTCCCTGGTGCTAAAAATAGTTTTCTCCTATCAGCACGACCGTGCTACCGTCGCACGCCAATGACGCCAAACTTGAATTTAGAAACTTCGGTGTCCCTTTGGTCCGCCGACTTAGCCCGCCTCGCAGATGAGGTAAAACGCGCAGATCCCCATGCGAACATGTATCATATCGACGTTTCCGACGGCTCCTATGCCGACGGCGTGATGCTATTTTTCCCGGATCTTGTTGCGGCCATTCGCAGGGAAACCGAGCGCCCGCTTGAAGTTCACCTGATCATGCGCAATCCTGAATCCTGGCTTGATGCGTTCGCCGATGCGGGGGCGGACATCATTCTATTCTATCCCGACACCACGGATGATATCGGCGGCATGCTGGACCGAATCGAACAGCGGGGCATCAAGCCGGGAATTTCCCTCGCCATCGAACATCCGGTTGAACGTATCGAAGACTACTTACATCGACTTGAGATCGTATGCGTTCTGGGCACCGGGTTCGACGTGAAGGGCATCGATGATGTCGCCGAGGGTACGTGCGAAAAAATCGAACAACTCGTAACGATCCGAGAAAAGGCCAAACACAGCTATCGAATCGAATCCGATGGGGCGATCAGGTGGCACACCGTTCCGAAGCTGCGCAAGGCGGGCACCGATGTGATTGTACCCGGTTCGTTGATGTTCAAAGAAGACATGAATGAAGTAACCGCGTGGCTCAAAACCTTGTAGCCACGTCGAAATCCACACAAAAAACCTACACCCCACACCGTTGGGATCGAAACCGTATGAGCAGAATTCACGGGCCAGAAGACTCAGTCGTTGCAACCTACTACCTCGAGACTAAAGGAGACCTCGCAAAAGTAGCCGAGGAGCTGGTGGTTCTGGAAACGACTGCTCCCTGGGTTGCCCAGGGCGAGCCGACTCCCCGATTCAAGGAATCAATGGGCGAGGTGCTGGAGGTTCGAACGACTGGAGAGGGGAAAGGTTTTATTTCGCTCCTGTACCCTATCGCCAACATGGACACGAAAGAGTCCGCGTTTTCGTGCCTGTGGTTATCGATGATTGGGGGACCAACCTTTGCCCTGGGTTCATACGACAAATCCCGACTGGTGGATTTTCAAATTCCGGAGGAAATGGCTGCCCAGTTTCCGGGCCCCGCATTCGGCGTACATCGGACTCGTGAGGTGGTGGGCCTGACCGGCGACGAGCTTCTGATCGGCACCATTGTAAAACCCACAGCGGGTCTGGAGCCCGATGAAGTCGCCGAGTTTGCCTATCAGGCCGCGCTTGGCGGTATTTGCTTCATTAAGGATGACGAAAAAATGATGAACCCCTCCTACTGCCCGTTGCGGGAGCGGGTCGACGCAGTTTCCAAAGCACTGCGGAATGCAGAAGATCAAACCGGCCAGCGGGTTCTATACGCGGCTCACATATCGACTTCGCCAGACCGCATCCTCGATAATGCGCGAACTGCGATTGATGCTGGCGCAAACGGCTTGATGCTAAACTTTTTCTCTTCGGCATTCGCATCTCTGCAGATCCTGCGCGAGCATCCGGACATTGATGTTCCGATCTATGCGCACTGCGGAGGCAGGGAGGCATTGGGACGCGCAGTCGGTCAGGGGATCGCAGCGTCCGTCATTGTGAAAATGGTCCGCCTGCTCGGTGGTGACTATTTCAGGGCGGGAATGCTGGAAAGCTACCTGGTAGACACGGAAGAGGATATTTATGGAATGCACGAGGCCGCAAAGGGGGAATGGACAGATCACACCACGATTCTGCCAGCGATTTCAGGCGGCCTGAACCCGAAAACGATCGGAGCCAATGTGCGGAATCTCGGTCGCGACAACCTGTTGCTGGCAGGAACCGGGATCCTGCAGCATCCCGATGGCCCGAGAGCCGGAGTGGAAGCGCTGCGAGAAGCCGCGCACGCGGCGGCCGATCAATAAACCCGTTCGGAGGCGTCGTGCTTCCGGGGATGTTTCCGTGTGTGGCATACGTCCACGCTTCCGCTTCAAAGGTAGAGCGTTCCCATGTTAGCTCCTCAGGGCCGAACAGCCGGGGAATGCCTGGAGGTGCTGCGACAGCACGATAGAGTTCGTCATATCCCCAGTCACGATTCGGCGCTGTATAATATGATCCGTAGTGCCATGGAGAATCCGCGGTTCCGCTTCTCCAGATGTCGATAATCGATCCACGAAACGTGACGGTTTCACCCGAGCATTTTTCCTGGAATCGCAGTACATTTCCCAGACTGCCGTTGTATGCGCCCTCCCCGTCTACGCTCGGAAATTCACTGTGTCTGTATTCCCGGTCATGATTACTGCGTTGTAGTCGGTGCTTGATGCACGTCTCACGTCAATACCCCCATGGCTACGCGCGTCCTGCCATTCGGTGGACAACAGCGTTACCGTGGATCGGATCTCCTTGTGTTCAATCGGCATGGTTCGTGGAGAGACGACCGTGACTCGTTTGCATGTAATTGCTGTGCGGGCTTGCTCTCCAAGGGGGGAGAGAGCCGCATGTCTTCATCACCCGTCGACGCTATGGCGTAAAAATCCTGCTTGATCACCTCTTCAATCCTGGATTTGCACAGTCGAAAGCAACCAACCGCTGCTCATTGGCGGCATTGAGGCTTTTGGATGCGGTGACTCCATGCGCGACACCGATGGACATGACGGACCCAACCAGCATGGCGACCGATGTTCCCGCCAGGGTAAATCCCGCTCTGGCTCGGCGAGTGGAGGATGAGACAGCGTTGTATCCGGCTGAATTCCGGCTTTCGCTGAAACTTAACTTCTTTATATGTGGCCCTCTTCTTAGCATGCGATTCGTCTGGTTCCGCGATTGATGCAGCTTCGTGGCTCTTCCTGTAAAGACCGTTTCAACAAGCATCAGGAAACATCCTTACATTACAGACTACACATTGTCGGGCTTTAGAGAAATGAGCTGCTCAGTGAACCAAAACTTTGTAACATACTGCCGCCCTAGGTTTTGCTACATGCATATACCTTATGAACATTTCATGGAATGTTCAAATTTGTGCTATATTTGTCAATCTGTTTATAGAAACAGAAACCCGTAGATGCGCATCTAAGATGAATTTGTTCATTTTACGTCAATCTATTTATGATGCTGAACCCGCCGTGAATTTGTCAGGATGAGAATCTATTCAGGCGAAGTAGACGCGCGGACAGGATTTGTGCCCGAAAACCATCAGTTGCACCTTTGGATCAGCCGAATTCCCGCATACTGAGCGATAATTACGGGAATCCACACGATCATTTCGGGTCGCAGGGAGGGCTTGTCGACCATGGTATCGGCGAGAATCACGAAAAAATAGAAAACGAACACGAATACGAGGCTAAGGGCAATGCCGGCGGAAGAGTCTTTTCTTCGTGACTTCATGCCCAGAGGAATGCCAAGGAGCGCAAATGAGATGCAAGCGAATGACATGGCCAACCGTTCAGAAACCTCCACGACCATTTCCGCGCGCCGACGTCGGAGTTGCCCGCTATCGGAGAGGTCCGGATACTTGGAACGAATATCCTGAATCGAACCGATAAGTTCCGGCATCGTTAGAGAACGGGTCCTCTTTTTTAGCGGCCTCTTTTTTCTCATTTCACCATAATTCAGGGGTACGGTGGAATGGTCCGCACTGATATACCTGGACCCTTCCTCCCCGCCGTCCCTTGTGGTTTCGTCAATGCGAACCTTGTAGAGATCGATGACAAATCTCTCATTTTCATAGTCCGGCGTTATGACACCGGATTCCGCCCGGATGCGCTGTTTCACCACACCATGGTCAAGTTCGTAGACCACAACATCAAACACGCGGTTCTTCGCTCGTTTGCCGACATAAATACTAATACCGGGAAAATCTTTTACGAACCTGCCTTCTTCCAGGAGTTCCAAGGGATCGTCGAGACCGATATTGTGAAGCATTTTTTTGCGGGCGAAATGACTGTTCGGCGCCGCATAGGAATTGATGTAGATGCACACGGCCGAAAGAAGAACGGCAAGAAAAACGACGGGAGCGCAGATTTTCCACATCGTCAATCCGCTTGCTTTCAACGCAGTAATTTCACCGTCGAATGAGAGGCGGCTGAATAGAAGAAGAACGGCCGTAAGCGTACTGACTGGAATTGTGAATGACAGGATGTAAGGGATGTTGGAGAGAAAAATTCGAAAGATCAACCGCCCTTCGATTCCCCGGCTCATCAGGTCGATCGCCTTGAGAACCGCACCGATATACATTACGAATGTAAATACCAGCAGGGTGACGAAGAAGGTGATCAGGAAATCTTTTCCAAGGTACCTGTAGATTGTCTTCACGAATTCACCGCGTTGCTTCTGTGATGTCTCGGGAGTCGAGACCACGAGCACGGGCGGATTGCACGGTATTGTACATCAACATGGTGATCGTCATGGGGCCGACGCCCCCGGGGACCGGGGTAATGGCACCCGCTTTCAGGCTCACCGCCTCGAAATCCACGTCGCCAACCAAGCGAAAGCCACGCTTGCGTCCGGCATCCTCAATCCGATTGACACCGACATCCACGATCACCGCGCCATCCTTCACCATGTCGGCGGTAACGGTATTGCGCCGACCGGCAGCGGCAATGACGATGTCCGCATCCCGAGTATGAACGCCGGGATCCGGTGTTCGCGTATGGCACAGGGTTACGGTGGCGTTTCCCAGGTCATCTTTTCGTGTCAGCAGGTTCGCCAAGGGTCTGCCCACGATATTACTACGGCCCAGGATCACTACATGCTTCCCGCGGATCTCAACGCCGGATCGATTCAATAACTGGAGAATCCCGTGAGGCGTACAGGGCAAATAGGTGGGCTGTCCCAGCATCATCCTGCCCATGTTGATGGGGTGAAATCCATCCACATCTTTTTGAGGATCAATCGATTCAATGACTTCGTCCTCGATGCTCCGGTCTGGAAGAGGCAGTTGGACGAGAATACCGTCGATCCGGTCGTCCTGATTGAATTCCCGGACGCAGCTTAGAATCTCATCCCTGCCAGCAGAGTGAGGCAACGTTCTCTCCAGCGAAAAGATGCCGGCCTGCTCACAGGCCTTTTCCTTGCCGCTGACATACGATCGGGAAGCCGGATCATCGCCCGCCAGCAACACTCCGAGTCCCGGCACGACACCGGCAGCGGTGAGCTTTGCCGTCTCCGCGGCAAGTTCCCCGCGCATTTCCTTCGCTACTGCTTTTCCATCGAGAATTCTGGCGGCCATTGATCCCCCCAAACATGCTTAGCATTCGAATGTACAGTCGTTGCAGACAGACCACAAGTGCGACCGGAACGTGGCGCACCATCTACTCTGACCGGGTCTGCGCTCTCGCGTTCAAGAAATGGGAAGCACGAACGTCATGGCTTCGCGCCGCCTATAGTGGCTTGGTGGCCAATTCCTGAACCACAGTAAGACTGTTGAGGTGGCAGATAGCGAGTGCGAGGGCATCGCTTTCGTCGTCCGGCAGCAGATCCTCCACCGACAGCATTTTCATGATCATGCGCCCGACCTGCTCTTTCTGGGCGGCTCCAGACCCACAAACCGCCAATTTCACGCGCCGTGGCGGGTACTCGAAAACCGGGATGCCCGCGGCCGCACACGCCGTAATCGCTGCACCGCGGGCCTGGCCGAGGGTGACGGCAGTCCGGACGTTTCGGCAATAAAAGATCCCCTCAATCGACACCGATTGCGGCGAATAGCGCTCGATATATTCGGTCACTCCCCGGGAAATCTTCAGTAAGCATTCCGAATGCGGGGCTGTCCGCCCGGCTTTGAGCGTGCCATAGCCAAGGGGAACCATGCGCGATCCGCTCCGCTCGACAACGCCTACTCCAGTGGAACGGAGAGAAGTATCGATGCCCAGAACGCGAATGGGAGAGGCGCCTTTCACGAGAGTCAAGAAGCCTCGAGCGCTTCCAGAACGTGGTCGTCGATATTGAAGTTTGCATACACGCTCTGAACGTCCTCCAAATCCTCCAGGGCGTCGATGAAACGGATCAGGGAGGTGGCCTGCGATTCATCGGAAACGGGGACTTCCGAATCGGCGATGAACACCAACTCGGAACTGCCCATCACGATTCCGAAACCGTCCAGAGCGTCGACGACATTCATGAATGTGGCGGGGTCGGTGAGAATTTCGTAGCTGTCGTCATCCCGCTTCATATCTTCGGCGCCCGCCTCAACGACGAGTTCCATCACCTGATCCTCATCCATGCCATCTGCCTGGATAAAGATTTGGCCCTTCCGGTGAAACATGTGCGCAACGGAGCCCTGGCCAGCAAGGCTGCCGCCATTCTTGGTAAAAGCATGCCTGACTTCACTCACGGTCCGGTTCTTGTTGTCGGTGAGTGCGGTGACCAGCACGGCAACTCCGCCGGGAGCGAACCCTTCGTAGGTGAACTCCTCAAGCACCGCGGTATCTCCTTCGCCGGTCCCCTTCTTCACTGCCCTTTCAATATTGTCCGAAGGCATATTGTAGGACTTTGCCTTTTGGATCAGGGCGCGTAATGTGATGTTGGATTCAGGATCGCCGCCGCCCTGGCGGGCAGCCATCACGATTTCCTTGGCGATCTTGCTGAAGATCTTTCCCCGTTTCGCATCTACGCGGGCCTTGCGGTGCTTTGTATTCGCCCATTTGCTGTGTCCTGCCATCAGATCGATTCCGTTTACCCTGCTGCCGCTGCTTCTTTTTGCGCCTCGGCGCTTTTAACAATCTGCTGAGTAATATTTGACGGGACCTGCTCATACCGGATGAATTGCATTTCAAAGCTGCCGCGACCTCCGGTAATGCTTCGAAGCTCCGACGCGTACTTGAACAATTCCGATTGGGGCGCTTCCGCGGTAATGATCTGCAGGGCGCCCTCGGTCTCCATTCCAAGCATTCTGCCGCGCCGGTGGCTTATGTCCCCGGTAATGTCTCCCATGAATTCACCGGGCACGGTGATTTTCAGTTCCATCACCGGTTCCAGAAGAACCGGCTTGGCGTTTCCGCTGGCTTCACGAAGCGCGCGGGACGCGGCAATTTTAAACGCTACTTCGGACGAATCCACGTCGTGGGAAGACCCGTCATAGACAGTGACTCGGACTCCCTCCAAAGGATATCCGGCAATGCTACCCGACTGTTTTCCTTCCACTAAACCCTTTTCGACAGCCGGGATGAAGTTACTGGGAATCGCCCCGCCCACAACCTTATTAACGAACCACTTATCATCGTCATCGGGAATCGGTTCAACGCGCAGATACACCTCTCCAAACTGGCCGCGACCTCCCGACTGCTTTTTGTGTCGGTATTTCCCCTCACCGATGGAGGTGATGGTTTCCCTGTAGGCGACCCGAGGGGTATGCAACTCCAGCTCAATATGCTGACGCTTTTGCATTTTCTGAATCGCGATATCGAGCTGAACATCTCCCAGACCCGAAAGAATCAGGTCTCCAGTCTCCGCATTTTTGATCAGAATGATGGTAGGATCGTCGTCTGCCATCTTGGTAAGGCCCGTGACAAGTTTATCCTCTTCCCCCGTGTTCTTAGCGATAACCGCATGAAACACAACCGGCTGCGGAAACGCAATTGGCGTGCTGACGATTTTCTGGCCTGCCCCACACAGGGAATCATTTACCCGAACACTCTTGAGCTTGGGTATGGCAATGATGTCACCGGCCCGTGCCGACTCTATGGGGTCCTGCTTTTCGCCGTTGATCCCGAGCAGGGTAGAAATTTTCTCTTTTTCGTCACGAGTGGCATTGGCGATTTCAGAATCGGGCGTGATCGTCCCGCTCACGACGCGCACAAACGATAACTGGCCCGCATACGGGTCATGGACTGACTTCCAAACAAAACCCGAGAAGGGCTGATCTTCTCCAACCGAAATATCGTTGCCCTCGATGTCTTTTGCACCACAATCCGCAGGAGACGGAAAATACCGGCAGATAGCTTCCAACAGTTCTGTCACCCCAAACTCCTGTTTTGCAGCAACCGCAAAAATGGGAATCAGCGTTCCGCCGTTCACGGCATGGTGTAGTCCCCCAACAAGCTCTTCGGCCGTCAGTTCCTCGCCTGCAAGATACTTTTCGATCAGGGTGTCGTCGGTTTCGGCAGCGGACTCGATGATCGACTGCTTTACTTCGCTTACGGTCTCCTTGAGTTCGTCGGGAATGTCCGTGCTTGTCAGCACCGAATACTCAGCGCTTAGGCCCGGGCCGGGCAGAAGCACCGGAATACAGTGACTTCCATATGCTTCCTGGATCGCGGCTACCGTTTCCTGGAAGTCGGTATTTTCTTTATCCAATCCAGTTATAACAATTCCTCGCGGGAGATTCAGTTCGTCACACCGTTTCCACGCTCTCTGGGTTCCCACCTGGACGCCGGAAGCAGCATCGATCACGATGAGTGCGTTGTCGGCAGCTCGACTGCCCGCCACAACCTGCCCGTAAAAGTCGACGAAGCCCGGCGCATCAATGAAAACGATCTGTACGTCAAGGCCACCGATGGTCTTGTATGTGCCGGTAAACGGCTTGCACCAAATCGTCTGTTTGCGTTCCTTCTCCTCCGGATTGTAGTCACTCAGACTGGATCGGTCGTCGACCGAACCCATGGTCGGAGAGACTCCTAACCGGTGTAGCAGCGCATCAGCGAGCGTCGTTTTCCCGCTTTGGGAATGACCCAGTAGAACGAAATTTCGAACGTCTGATACCGGTATATTCTTCATGCATGACTCCCGTTGGCCGGATGCACTCTCCAAGTGTCCCAGCGTAGCTATTGACCGAAAACCTTCGAAAAAACTAGGGGAGAAATCAGCAGGAAGCAACGTAAATTCGCACTGTTGAAGCCCAAATTTTTCCAGGATTCCAGGTGGGCAGGGAGAGGGAAATCTCCACGAGCGGATTTACACAACCCCCTGCGGCGCAACAAGGTATCTACGTGATCGCAAAGACACTCCGCTGGGAAGTGCGCCCTGCTCAGTGCATCAACGGGGAGTCCAGCACCGCTTTAATCTCGTCGGTGATGTACTTTGAGTCGGTCCATTGCTTTTTGAAGGGCGATGAATCCGCCCAAACATCGTGGCTGCCATTGAGCACGTCTCTGCGGCTGATCTGACCGACCAGCCGTCCTTCGTCATCCACGATCGGCAGTCGCCTGAAGGGGTTATTCAGAAAGATCTGGGCCGCAGAGAACAGGTCCGCCTCCGAGTCGATAGTGGTAATCTTCGTCGACATGTACTGCTCCACGACGGCTCCCGGCAGCACGCTATATGCAGCATTCGCGAAAATTCGCAAACAGTCCTTCTCCGACAGCACTCCCAGCAATCGGCGATCTTGATCAACCACCGGTGCGCCGGAAATCTGGTGTTTGAGAAGTTTTCGGATCGCGTCCTCCATGTCGGTGCCAGGAGAAAGCGTTACCAATTTAGTCGTCATACAGT
>CAUZEO010000158.1:0-11633 GCA_963578625.1 Kiritimatiellia bacterium
GCGGCAAGAGCATGCGGATCAACTTCCAGGTGGACTGGTATCGACCAAATCCCGCTGCTACCCGGCGTCTGGCATATCCGGCCAACCTGAACTTCGAATGGCTCCGTTGGATTGAAGAGGGCTTATGTGACGAGGGAATCATTCGCTTCTTCCATCTGCCCTTCGATTGTATCTTTGATGACGAGTTTACCCAGGAGGTGATTACCGTTTGTGAAAGCCGCAACATCCCGGTTACGGTCAACCGGTACATCAAAGATCTGGATCCGGAAACCATGCAGAACGAGTATCGTGCGGTGCGGGACGACGATCGCTTCACTGGTTTCATCCTGTACGAAACGAAACACATCGTAAGAACCCATCCCGATGGGAGCTGTACCATCACCAAGGATGGAGTCAGTGGTTTGAAGGACTTGGAGTAGAACGGGCATGAAGATGCGAGTGATATTGGCAGCTATACCGATTTTGGCATTCGCGGTTGACGTCGCGGGCGATGTTGGGCGCATTACTTGGGTTCATTGGGGAGATGCCGAGAGACCGGCAACGATTCAGACCCAGGATGATGGAGTGGAGGTCAGCCTGAAACTTGCCGGCGATAACCGCGTGCTGAGCGATGCTGAAGTGCTGCGCGAGGCGGGATGGAATCTTACGGGCGACGGATTCATTCGAACGCCGGAGCGTTCCGGGGGTGAGAAGATCGTTGCCTATGTCAATGGCCTGACGCCGGGCGTTCACGACGTCTATCTTCAATTCTTCTCTCAGCCCAGGGAAGTGGGAAACCTGTGGTGGTACATCTCAAAAGCCGGAGTGGATACGCCTTTCTCCAAGGAGATCGAAAGGAGTTTAAACTTTGATTCAAGAGACATCCGGATCGTCCGTGGGACCGGACCGGGTGATCCGGACACGGTCTACGAAGTGAAACTGGGAACAGTCGGTACTGGAGACTTGTCTGTCCGCAATCTGACCGTCTGGGTCGAACGATATGAGTGGTCCCAATATTCGAAGATCGGTTCTATCCGTATCGAAACGAAACCCGATGCGCATTACGCGTACACACAGGACGCCGGCGAGTTCAACGACAAGTGGCGGAACGCTTTTTTAGGTGCCGGGTCGACCGGGTCTGACGCGAAGGCAGAGTATGGCGTGAAAGTCTGCTCGGGAGCACTCAAGGTGCGTCCCAAGAGCTTCGAATCGCTTGAGGGACAGCACCTGGCTGACGCGATCCAGATGGTTGCGGCGCGGAACGAAAGCGAGAACCGGCAGGTCGTCATCTACTCGCCCGACAAGGACCTGGAGAATGTTCGTCTGACCGCGAGCGATCTTCGATCGGAGAGTGGAGAGACTATCAGCGCGGACAATATCCGGTTTGTGCCCGTGGGGTACGTCTTCTACGCCACGCCCTACGATCTGAAGACCCACGGCTATTGGCCGGACCCCATACTGGAATTCAAAAAGAGCTTTAAGGTTCGCCGTCACGACGTCCAGGCGCTGTGGTACGGCCTACGCGTGCCGTCCGGCACAGAGCCGGGGGTCTACAGGGGCAAAGCAGTCATCGAGGCGGATAACGCGTCCGTGGTTGAAGTTCCCGTGGAAGTGAAGGTCTGGAATTTTGAACTGCCCAAGATGCCACATTTTCGCTTCGTGATCGGCGGGGCGGACAGCGCGTTCCAGATGAAGTACGGGATCTGCCCCTCCAACATCTATGGTTTCTATTCGGAGTGGAAGAGCCACTTGGCCGCGTGGGCCGCCGGGGGTGTCCGGGCATGGAATGTCGCCTTCGTCCACTTCCGTCATCACGACAGCCATAAGATGTTCGATAAAGAGACGAAGATGCCCAGGCAAGAGGATCTCGAGAAGTGGCTGGACCGTACGGCCGAACTCCTGGACCTCGCGGAAACCCATGGCATCAGGGACGAAGCCTATCTCTACATGTTCGATGAGGCCCCGGCGGAGTGGCAGCCCGCGATGCAGAAGGTAGCTTCCGAGGTGAAGAAGCGCTTTCCCGAGTTGCCTATCATGACCACCTCCCACGATGCGACATTCGGAGCATCGGGTGAAATGGACGAGATTGATTGGTGGTGTCCGCTGCCGAGCAACTATGTGACGCTGCTCGATGATATCGCGAAGGCCCGCGCCCGGGGCAAGCAGGTGTGGTGGTATACCTGCAACAGTCCGATCAAGCCCTTTGCGAACTTCCTCATGACCCATCCCGCGATGGACGGACGCATGCTGGTCGGGTTCATTTCCTTTGCCTACGACGTGGATGGATTCCTCTATTATGCCCTCAATATGTCCCCCAATTCGCCGATATCAGATGGCCCGTACACAACGTGGCAGGTGAAAGACAATGGGCACGATCATTTGCGGTGCTCAGGACCGGATCGCGAAACGCCAATACCGACCATCCGGCTCGAGAACATCCGCGATGGTCTCGAGGATAATGAGTACCTCTATATGGCGAGGGAGCTTTCTGCCGCCATCCGTGACGCAGGAATCCAAGATCCGGCCCTGGACCAGTTGGAATCCCAGATTCGCCCTTTCTTCGAGGTGGGCAATCTTCTCGTGGCAAGCGTGACCTCTTTTAGCGAGGACACACAACAGCTCGAGAGCACACGGAAACTGATTGGCGACTATATCGAAAGCGCTCAGCGGCTGCTTGGACACGCAGGTGCGGATGAATAAAATTCTGCTCTTCCTCGCGACGCTCGCGAGTGGACTGGCGTTGCCTGTCGCAGGTGAGCTGGCCGGTGATGTCCACATCCTCACGAGCTTCGAGTCGCAGCAGGAGACGGAATCCATGCTGTCGGGTGTGCCCCTGTACGACTTGCGTGTGCGTTGGGTGCAGGAGGGCGCCACGCATAGGCGGGGGGCGGCGGAGATTTCCTTCCGTACGTTCGAAACCGCCGGCGGCAAGAACTGGCCGCACATCGCACTCAACCTGGGTAAGACCGCATCGGCGATCACTGATTGGTCTGATTATCGCCGTCTCGAGCTGGACGTGGTCAACACGACGGACGATGTCCAGGACTTCGGCATCCTTCTCCGCAGCGCGAGCGGCGGGGTGGGGCCCGCGTATCGCGACCTCAAGCCGCGGGGCACCGAGACGTTTGTATTTGACCTGGCTGCGGTCGGAGGGCAATTGGATTCCTCTCGGATGCGGGCGATCGAGTTCTGGAAGCGGCTTCACCTGGGTAAGCATCCGTACCGGCCGGCGTTTCTCGTGGATCACATTCGGCTCATCCCGAAGGTGCTGGACGAAGCGGCGGTAAGCATCACCGTGATGGAGCCGCGCTTTCGCGGCGCGTTCTATGCCAGCTACCCGGTGCAAAACGTACGGGCGATGGTGAACCTCGATGTTCCGTCGTGGGAGCGGAACAATCAAGCGGAAGCGGTTCTGATCGGTGCCGACGATGCGGTGCTCGGCCAACAGGCGCTCGATGTCGTGCCGGGCGAGCAGGCGGTGACGTTTGCGTTGCCGGCGCCTCCGTCTCCGGAGGAGGTCGAGCAACTGGTTCTTCGAATCATCGTCACAAGCCCGGCCGGTGAGGAGCGCCTGGTGGTGGAGCGCGCCCTTCCGGTGCACAAGGCGGCGCCGGATGAAGTCACGGTGGACGAGCACAACCGCCTGCTCGTCAACGGCCGACCGTTCTTCCCGATCAGCGTCTTCAATCCGCCGCTGAGCGATCTTGGCTTACATGCCGCGATGGGATTCAACTGCGTCGGGCCCTATATCTCCGCCACACCCGCGTATCGCGCCGAAGCGAAGAAGCACGGCCTGCGCCTGCTGGTCAGGCCACCGAGGGATGCAGAAGAGGCCAGGCAGTTCATCGCCTCGGGTGTGATCCTGGGTTACTACATGTACGACGAGCCGCCGGTTCATGAAGCTGCGAAGTTGCGTGCGGAATGTCTGGCGGTCGCGGCGCTCGATCCCTACCACCCGACAACCGGCGTGAACAACTACCCCCGGCAGTATCCGTTCTACACTGATGTGGCCGACGTGATGATGATCGACTCCTACCCCCTGCCGGGCCCGCTGGATCAGATCCTGGACAGGATCGGGACGGGCGTGAAGGTGATGCAGGGACGGCGCCCCGTCTGGTATGTGCCGCAAGCGCACAACATGGCCGGGTACGAACCGATGAAGAGCGGCAGAGAACCGGCCTACCACCAGATGCGCAGCGCCACCTGGCTCGGACTGGTGCAGGGCGTACAGGGATTGTCTTATTACTCGGCCGCCATTCAGACGTACCGAATGCGCGACGCCTACCCCAACCAGTGGTTGGCTTTGGGCTATGTCGTGCGCGAGGTGCGGGCGCTGCACGACATCCTGTTATGGCCGATGCAACGGCTCGAATCGGAAACCGGGGCGGTCCACGCGGCACTGTGGCAGGACGGCGACCGGTCCCTGGTGGCGGTGGTCAATGCGGGAACCAATGCCCTCGACGCTGCCGTCACCGTGCCGGTAGCGGGAACCTATCGTGTCGTGGGGGAGAACAGAGAAGTCAGCGCCGGCGCCGGAGGCCTGGCCGATCATTTCAAGCCGCAAAGCGTGCATCTCTACGCGAACTGGCCCCTGGAAGCACCGCTGGACGTCCGCGCTGCCCGAAAGGAGTACAATCGCCTGCGCGCGGTGCACCGGCGGACGCTCGAGGATAATGTCGCCCTGTGCTGGCGCGGGGCGAAGCTGGCATTCTCGTCGCGCGCATCTGCTGAAGAGGAAAGCGCCGACATGGACGTGGTTGAACCGCCCGCTCCAGCGCTTCATATCATCGATGGATACCGGGGCGCGGAGTGGCCCCTTGGCTTCAAGACTCCCAGCGCCCACGCCTGGTCGCGCGGGTTGTGGAAACCGAATCGCTCGTTCCAGGTCACTTTTCCCAACCCGGAGACGCTTGACCGGGCGGTCGTGGTCACGGCGAACGTGAATTACAAGTTCGCCGTCTACCAGGACGACGCCTGGCGCGTCATTCCTCACAATAGCGAAGAGCCCTACATACAGTACCTGGGCAGCGTGAAGCACACTACCGTCACGTACGGTCAGCCCCACTTTGAGATTAGAGACGAGACCGGTTACGAGCACACGCCGGTCGGAACCATTCGCACCTTCTCTTTGACGGGGATCAGAAGCGATCGCGTTCGCCTGCTCATCCCCGATCCGCCGCAGAAGGGCAAACCGGAAATCTACTACGAGATCGAAGTATACCGCGCCGGCGCCGAATGAACGATGCACCTGTGATCGTCAGGGGAACCCGTTGAAACGGATAAAGAATCGACACCTGTTTAATGGGGACTCCTGCTTCCTGTTCGCCTACTCAAAGATCTGGCAACCGGAGGGCGGCAAGTTCTCCGTCAAAACCATCCACCGTTTTCTGGACAAGCTGGCGGATGCCGGCATCGACACCCTTCTGATGAACCCGAACACCGACGTCGCCTGGTATCCCAGCAAGGTCTGGCCAACCAGCATCGACGGGTATTCCCGGGGTGATCGCGATTTCTTCCGTTCTGATGGGCTGGCGGATGCCTTGGGTGTTGACAGCAACAGCCTGATCGATGACGCCATCCTAATGTATGACGGAGCCTATGACTTACGAGAATCCGGTATCGATTGGCTTGCCGAGGTATGCAGTGGCTGCCGGCAGAGAGGCATTGCGCCATGGTTGTCTGTAAGAATGAACGACACTCACCGCGCCGCCAACCCTGACGACTGGTCTAACAGTCCCTTCCAGGGGAGAGCTGATGCAAAACAGAAGAACACATTCATCTTCCCACATCAAAACGCTCTTGGACTCCCTGTGGGACTCAACTACGGCCTTCCGGACGTCCGCAGCCACATGCTCACCTTGATACGGGAACTCATCGAAGACTACGACTTCGAAGGCATGGAGCTCGATTGGTTGCGGGACCCGATCTGTTGTGAGCCACCCGCGACGGAAACAGACATTGCGGAACTTACAGAATGGCACTCCGAGATTCGGGAGCTTGTGCGAAAGAAAGAGAAGCGTATCGGCAAGCCCTATGCCCTGGGGATCCGGTGTCCTGCAAACATCGACCTGATACGCAACATCGGTTTGGATGTGATTGGCATGGCGCGTTCCGGGGTGATCGACTTTGTCAGCCCGAGCAACTACATGCAGACATCCTGGAACATCTGTTACAGCAGTTTGAAGCGCCGACTGGGTCCGGATATCACCGTTTATGGGGTGATTGAGTATCTGTTTAATTGGCTGCCGGTCTATTCTCCCGAACTCGAACTGTCGGATAGTCGGACGAATCCGGACAGGGTGGAGCTTCTTCGAGGCAACGCCGCAGGTAAACTGGCGGCGGGCGCCGATGGCATTGAGTATTTCAACTTTTTTGAGGCCGATACGCTCTCGAATGGTCTATCCAACTACTCCCACATCAAAGACATCGACAATCTCGACGCTCTTCGTGGGCAGGAAAAATTATACGGATTGGGCTACATGTTCGGTTCATGGGTCAGGCCTCTTTTTGAAACCGTCGACCACTTTCCGGCAAACCTCGAACCCGGCGCCCTGAAGTCGGTGCGGTTGCCCATGTGCGCCGAGCCGCCCGAAAGTGACCTGGAAGTCACGGTCCAGGTCATCGTCGAGAAAAGGGATCGTCCGGATATGATCGGCGTGAGTCTCAACGGTTCCTGGCCGCAGTGGGAGAGCGAGGAAATCGACGATCTCCTATTCAGCGCCGGTTCTCAGGACAAGTATGCGCCCGAGAAACATCTACTCACGAAACATTCTCCAAAACATACCGCATACAATTTCCGCTTCGAGACGCAGAACATCCTGGAAGGATGGAACGAACTGGTCATCCTGAACGGCAACCTGGATCGGTGCCATGGTGGCAATGCTTCTAACAATTACAGCGCCATGGTAATGTTCGCCCCCTACGACGCTGACCGCGATTACAGCGAAGAGGAGCGTGCCGAGCATTCTGTGGTCGTTGCTGGTGTGGAGGTTGGCATCAGGAAGACCAAAAGGGGCCATACATAAATGGCACCTTGGTAAGCCATATTTTTGAACATAAATACTGGTCTGAAGCTTCGTCTGTCGTTGAATCCGCCGAATGCGGATTCCCCAGGAGTGCGGAAGCATAGCTTCCGCCTTGATTTGCAGTCGGTGGTATTACATCAATAAGAAGGTGCAGACATGTTTGTGGTCTTCGTAGCCCACAGCTATGTCAACGGGCCTGGCGGCGATGTATTCCCTCGAGTACCGGCAAAGGCGGAAGCTTTGCTTCCGCACTCCTTAGGACCCCGCTTACGCGAGGTCAATCGACGAAGCTTCCGATCCTTCAGGTGGCGGACATAAGGTAAATATGATAATATTAGCATTGTTTTTATTAAGGAGAATGCAACCCAAATGACCAACGACAAACAGGACGCTGAACGGAAGGCGCATTTTGACGAGCATGGCTATGTCTCCTTGCCAGGATTTCTCACCCCGGATGAGGTAGCCGACCTGAACCGGCACATCGATACGTTTATTGCCGATGTTGTTCCGACCATGCCGCGTGAGCGGGTGTTTTATGAGGACGTGGACGATCCGTCGACCCTGAAGCAGCTACTAAGGCTCTTCGAGTTTGACGAAACCTTTCACAAGATGGCCTTCAATTCACGTTATGAACGCCTGGCCGAACTGCTGCTGGGTGAGGCGGTGACGGTCGAGAACATGCAATGGTTCAACAAGCCCCCGAAAGCCGGGAAACCGTCACCGGCGCACCAGGACGGGTATTACTTCATGCTCAAACCGAATCACGCGCTGACGTTCTGGATTGCGCTGGAGGATGTCGACGAGGAGACCGGTTGCGTCCGCTACGTCGACCGCTCGCACAAATGGGGGATGCGGGCACACGGCAGCACGGGGACGCTGGGTTTTTCACAGGGCATTTTGGACTACGGGATCGACAACGACCTTCAAAACGAAATCGCGTTTCCCTGCAAGGCCGGACATCTCCTGGCCCATCATTCGCTGACCATACATCGTTCCGACGGGAACCGGAGCGAAACGCGTACCCGCCGGGCCCTGGGATTCATGTACAGCGCCACTAGCGCCGTCCGCATGAACGAAGAGGCCTATCTGGCGTATCAGAAGCAGTTGGCTGAAGATCTGGCGGCCAAGGGGAAGCTGTAGTCCGGATAATTGATGAATTATCTACGGCATCGAATGGAATTTGAGGTACTGTGAAGCGATGAGCGAAAGTGCACGCAGTCAGACCGAATACGACGTGATCGTGGCCGGCGCGGGGCCGACCGGGATTTGCGCCGCCATCGCGGCAGGGAGGATGGGAGCACGCACGCTGCTTCTGGAGCGTTTTCCATTTCCGGGCGGTGAGGCGGTGACGGCGCTCAATCTGCACGGCTGGCACGACAACAGCGAAGCGCACATCATCCGCGGCATCCCCTGGGAAATCATTCTCCGCTTGAAGGAAATGAACGCGGCGGCCGAATGCCGGTACTCCGACCCGAAGAAACCGGATCGGCCACTGCTCGTGGCGCGTGATGTCAGCATCGACCGGGAGGCGTTCATTTACGTGGTACTGGACATGCTCGAGACGGAACACGTCGACATGCTGTTTCACTCGTTCGTGAGTGACGTGGTGATGAACGGTAACGCCGTGTGCGGCCTCGCCCTGACCAACAAGGCCGGCACCGAGCACGTGCGCGGCAAGATCATCATCGACGCCACCGGCGACGCCGATGTCGCGGCACGCGCCGGGGCGTCCTATGAGAAAGGACGAGACCTGGACGGAACCATGCAACCGGTCAGCATGATGTCGACCTTCGGTGGCGTGGACATCGAGCGCGCCGTGACGTATTTCAACTGCCGCAGAGCGGAAGTGATCGAGGAGGACGGCGAGAAGTACTCCAGGTACATGCACTTCACGCTGCCCCTCGACGAGTGGATGGATGACATCAAACGATATTTTCCCGAGATCGCGCCGTTTTCCCGGTTTACCGGCAATGCGTTTCACAAGGGCATGATCAACGGTACGACGACAACGCATATCGCGCATACCGACGCAACAGACCCGGACGACCTGACGCATGCCGAGGTACTCGGACGGAAGATCGCGTTCCGCCTGGCCGGATTCATGCGCGAACGCGTTCCCGGCTTCGAGCATTGCTTTCTGCTGCGCACGTCACCCCACGTGGGCGTTCGCGAGACGCGCCGCGTGCTTGGCGACTATTGCCTCACGTATGACGACGTGCTTGCCGGCAGACGATTCGATGACGTTGTGGTCCTCGGGGGCTTCTTCGTCGATATTCACAGTTATGACGGCACTTCGCCGCAGCATCTCCCCGAGGGCGGCGTTTTTATCAAGGACCAGGGTTCCTATGACATCCCGTATCGTTGCTTCCTTCCGCTCGGCCTCGAGAACCTCCTCGTCGCCGGCCGATGCCTGTCGGCGAGCCACGAGGCACATGCATCGGCGCGCGTGATGGGAACCTGCATG
The DNA here is from genome assembly GCA_963578625.1 of Kiritimatiellia bacterium. Lineage (GTDB taxonomy): Bacteria > Verrucomicrobiota > Kiritimatiellia > SLOV01 > SLOV01 > CAUZEO01. The sequence continues at coordinate 9,469 of CAUZEO010000158.1, forward strand.
GGAATGGGACACGCAGTCGGAACCGCGGCCGCGATGGCGGCGCAGGCCGATATGACGCCACGGGAGCTTGACGTGGAGAAACTGCAGCAAGAACTGCTCGATCAGGGTGCCTATTTGGGAGATCGCGAAGTCGTTTCCACCTAGACGGTGGAGTAGAACGACCCGACAGTCATCTGGCTCCCGCTGGGACTTGGGTCGAGTGTGGGCCAGAGTTGCTCCATAAGCCGGATCGAGGAGAATCAATGACCAACACATACCGTTGGAGTTGTGTGAGCTCGGAGGTGACATGGTCGCCTCGCGACGGGGCACAGCTCGTCTCCTTCCGGGACAAGCTCTTTCTTCTGGGTGGCTGGAACCAGTACGCGGGCGAGAGGGCCGATCTCGCCGGCGTTGGCGCCGGCTCTTTCGAGTCGGAGGTGTGCTCGGAGGTGTGGTGCTCGGATGATGGTGGCAGCTGGTCCCTGGCGGCCACTGCGCCGTGGAGCGGCAGGCACATGCACGGGGCCGTCGTGCACGACGGCCGCATCTGGGTCATCGGGGCCGAGAACGGGACCCCCGATGACGTGTGGCAGTCGACGGATGGCGTGAATTGGGAACTCGTCGCGGCGACCGTCCCCTGGCAAGAGCGCGGCAACCAGATGGTCACCGTCTTCGACGGCTCGATCTGGGTCATGGGTGGCCAGGCCGGCGCAGCCGCCCAGACCAGTTTCGTGGCGGACTTGAAGGCCGGGAAACCCATTCCGCCGGCGCCTCCACCGTTGCTCGACGTCTGGCGGACACAGGACGGTCTGAGTTGGGAGCTGGTGACGGACAGCGCACCATGGGCGCCCAGGGGTATGATCACCGGCGCGAATGGTGGCGTGCCTGTTCTCCACGATCGAATGTGGATCCTGGGCGGTGGCTACGTTGGGACGGGCGGGACCACGCTGAGTACACTGCGATACGACCTCGAACAGCAGCCAAGACTGAAGACGCGCCTCTACCACAACGATGTGTGGTCGTCGGCAGACGGTCGCGAGTGGACCTGTCATCTAGCGGAGGGAAAGGCTCCCTGGCCGGCACGCTCCTATCACGATACGGTGGCGTGGGACGGTAAGCTTTGGGTGTTAGGAGGGCACCGGGGGGTGGCGGACCACCCAGCTGAGGTTGCGACCGACGGCAATCGCAATGACGTGTGGTATTCTGCGGACGGCGAACATTGGGAGGAACTGCCGCACACGCCCTGGAGCCTGCGCCACGCGTGTGCTGTTCACGTCCACCGGGATGCTCTATTCCTCGCAGCGGGAAATGCGGTAACCATCTCGGCGGAGCAGGCAGAGCTGAGCAAGCACGACTCCACTCACCGCGTTCAGTCTGCGTGGCTTCCGGGGGACGTGTGGCGCCTGGATCGCGCCGCCGCCGCTGGCCGGCTGTTGTGATGATGATGCAATCAATGTGCAATGTGCGCGTGTATGTGAGCTTCTCAGATGTCACAGATCACCATTTTCCGCAGAAGCAGGACAAGAGGACTTGGCGATGACAGGCAAGGGACTTGCGACACTGATGACGTCGGGGGCAGTGCTCTTCGCGTGTAGTGTCTCCTGCGTCCGGGCCGGGGATGCTGCCGATGACGATCCCCTGGAGAACCAAGCGGGCGCGTCGCTCCGTTCCCCGTCGGACATCGCGCAGGCCGTGGTGCAGGGAAGCGTGGTCACCTCTTCCAGCCGCGCCGAGGGGGACCAACCGCAGGTGTTCGATCTCAGCGTCTTCCCCTCCCTGGTGGACCAGGCTCCGCGTCCGGGGCGGGAAGCCAACCTGACTCGGATGCGGCACACCGTCTGGCTCTACTCTCTGGCCGCGGAGATTAGTCTCGATCCGCCCCACCTTCGTACCGGGGCTGACAACCGCTTGGTCTTGCGGCTGCACAATGGACAGGACGCCGCCGTTCCGGTTACTGCGCGTGTGCGGCCGCCCGACGAGAGCTGGCGCATCGATCCCGCCGAACAGCAAATCACGGTGGAGGCGGGGGAATCGGCCAGCGCGAGCTTCACGCTGGACGTTCCCGCCAACACGCCTAACGGTAAGTACGAGGCGACGATTGAGGTGGAAGCCGGCCGTGTACTGAACCTCAAGCGACCGCTTCGGGTGAACACGCCGCTGCCCTGCCTGCAGCCGGCGCCAGTGCC
>CAUZEO010000159.1:0-11525 GCA_963578625.1 Kiritimatiellia bacterium
CCTCCGAAACGCCCGGATACTCTCTCTCGAAATCAATGACGATTGGAATGCCGTTTTCACGGGCAGCGCGAGCCGCGTCCAACGAAGGTTCGGCAGCGTAGTGGTCCATCAGGAGACATCCTGTTTTTGCCGGCCAGTCGCGATCAGGAAGCTCTTCCAACTCGGGAAACCGGATTTTGTCTTTGCTGTGAAAGATGGTTCGTTCACCCGTTCCGCCGGTCGTGAATACGAAAGCGACGATGGGTTCAGCGCCGTCCTCCCGAATGATCATGGAGGTGTCGACACCTTCCTTCTCCAATCCATCCACGACGGCGCTCGCGACTTCCGAGCGGCCCAGTTTCGTCGCCATTGATGCTTTGCCTCCCAGTCGGGATACCGCAACCAGCGCGGTGCCGATCAGGCCACCGCCATGAACGGACAGACCGGTGACGGGGGCCTTGACGCCCTCCGCCGGCCAGGCTTCAACGTTCGCGACATAATCCAGCGTCGCGGTTCCGAATCCCAGTACATCAACGTTTTGCATGGTGAATCACTCTGGTGCGATGAGGCCTGTTTTCTGTTTTTGTCGGGCTTGTTTGTCGCCGATCGGAAGTCTTGGCGACTTCCGCTACTTTACGGATTGAAAACAAGGCTCAAATTCCGTTTCCCTTGCCGTTTGCCTTCAGGCGGATGATCCATTGTTCAACGATGGTTTCGACTGGTTTCATTGCTTCGGCCTGGGCTGCGGCGACCCATAGATTGCGGCCGGCATTCCATTGTTCAAGCAGAGATTTGCGGATGGCCCGGTCGAGCGCGCTGGCGACGTTGACTTTCGCGATGCCGAGGCCGATGGCGCGGTGGATGTCGGCGTCGGGCGTGCCGGAGCCGCCGTGCAGCACGATCGGGAGTTTCACCAGTGCCCGGATCTTCTCCAGGCGCGGAAAGTCAAAGTCAGGCACCTTGATGTAATTCCCGTGGGCATTCCCGAACGAAACTGCCAGGGTGTCGATCCGGGTGAGTTCCACCAGCCGTTTCGCATCCTCGGGATCAGTCATTGCGGATTCCAATCCGCCTTCCGTCGTAATATCGTCAATCTTGCCTACCGCACCGATCTCGCCCTCTACCGTAATGCCCAATGGGCGGGCCATGGCCACAACTTCCTGCAGAGCGTGCGCGTTTTCATCGAATGGGCGCTCGGAGTAATCCAGCATCACCGATGTGTATCCCGCGTCAATGCACTCTTGTACCATCTCAATCGAATCGCCATGGTCGAGGTGTATCGCTGCATGTACGTCGAATTGTTCTCCGACCCCCCGGACGGTTCCGGCGATTGCGGCGGGAGAAATGAGCGGAAACTCGCCCGGCCCATTCATCAGGATGACCGGTGAGCGCATCCGCTCGCAGGTACGGAGAACGGTTTCCACCATGTCCGCGTTCCAGACACAGAAAGAGGGCACGGCGTATCCGCGCCGGTTGGCGTCCAGAAGCAGGTCGAGCATGGGGTGTAATTTCACCGGAAATACCGGGCACTGTGATTCATTGGGAGAGCCACAATCAAGTCGAAACGCGCGCGAACACGTTCTCCGACGGTTGGCGATGGATGCGGAATCTCCTATGATGCGCTACCAATGAAACCGGGAAGAGTGGATTTGTGGGCCTACGGCTTTGTCGCGCCGGCGGTTTTGATACTCGCGGTGGGACACATCTACCCGATCCTCTGGCTCATTCTTTTGAGCGGCCAGGAAACGGACGTGTTGCGGAACACCCACGCGTGGACGGGGCTGGCGAACTGCAATCGCTTTTTGACGATCCGATTTTCTGGAAGAGCGTGAAGAACACCCTGGTCTACTGCCTGTAGGTCGTTCTCGGGGTCCTGATCATTTCACTGGCGCTCGCATTCGCCTTCCAGTCCATGCGGGACCGATCGCAGCACGCCATGCGGGCGGCGCTCTACCTGCCCGGCGTGGTCTCCGTGGTTGTGTTGGGGATGGTATGGGCCCGCATCTACGATCCGCCGTTTGGATTGATCAACCAGGCATTGGAACGTTTAGGGATCGAAGGACCGGTGTGGCTGGGGGACACCACGTGAGCGCTCCTCGCAATCAGCCGTAGCTTGGGCTTCCAGCCCGAGCAGAGCAAGGCGAGTTCATGTAATAGCGAATGGGTAGCGCAAACTCCTCTCATTCTCCCTATCATGAACAACCCTTGCTCGGGGTCGGCCGGGAAGACCAACCGATCCTTCGGCAGTAGTCGGCGCAGGGTTAAGTTTCGGGCACTGCGCGGACATTCTTGACGCCCAGCAAAAGGTCTGTCAGGCTATGCAGTCTTTCATCAAAGAACAAGAAATGGGCAAAACACTAGATTTGGGGCGGCGCATCGAACTGCATTCGATGGATAAGTATTGCCACGAGATTTCCTTGGGCCTGTACCGGAAGGACGCCGGTGGAGTGCCCCGGTTGCTCGTTCACACCTATTCCTCTTCCGACGGCGCAGATGCCCGGGTGGCGTTCATCGTTGACGCGCTTCGAGTCATGCTGGGGATGAAGAACGCCGAGGGACGCAACCGGGAGATTGTATTTCCCTGCGGAACCGTTCACCTACGCGCCTTGAAGCGCGCATTTCTCGATCTCTGTAAACTCGAGACCGGCGCCGAACTGAAACCCAGGCCGCTCACCGCACACGACAAGAAGGCGGACGGCGATCTGACCGCCGTCAACGTGGGCGGCGGCGCTTATGAAATCCGGTCCGAGGATGGCAGCGACGCGGGCAACAAGCGGGCCGTGGCGGTTGCCAGGGGCTTTGCAAAAATTTGCGAAATGACCGCGGAAGGCGATCCGGCCACCCGGATCCGGTTTTCCTGCGGATCGAGCCACGATGAATTGATCGGCATGCTGATGTTTCGCGCACAGAACGTGCGCGCTGCGATGCAGGAAGAGGAAATGGCCTCCACGAAAGGTGTCCTCGCGGCGCCAAGCCAGCAGATTTAGATTCGATAGCCTGTACAATGAATAGCCCCATAAAACCCATGACCAGCCGGCAGCGCGTCACTGCCGCTCTCCGGCGGGAGCCGGTAGACCGGACGCCGGTCTGCAACCCGACTTCGGTCGCGACGGTCGAGTTGATGGACCTGGTGGACGCTCATTTTCCCGATGCCAACCGGGACCCGGAGAAGATGGCGAGATTGGCGGCCACCAGTTACACTGAATTGGGGTTCGACACCGTCATGCCAGTCTTCTCAATCATCCAGGAGTCGGCCGCGCTCGGCTGCAAGATTCAATGGGAAGAGAAGGATAACTGGCCTACGGTGAAAATGAGTGAGCCGGTGTGGTCGGAGCTCGACGATATTCGCATTCCCGCCAACCTGGAGACCCACCCGGATACGAAGTGCGTGCTCGACGCAATCAAGCTGTTGCGCAAGGAACTCGGCGACGACGTGTTCATTATCGGCAAGACGATGGGACCCTGGTCTCTCGGCTACCACTGCTTCGGTGTAGAGAAGTTCCTCCTGATGTCGCTGGACGATCCGGACATGACGATGAAGTGCCTCGAGAGAATGAAAGAGAGCACGCTCCGGTTTGGAAAGGCCCAGATCGAGGCAGGCGCCGATGCGCTGACCCTCCCCGATCATGCGACCGGGGACCTGGTGAGCGGTGAATACTACGAGCGGTTTTTGAAGGACATGCACATCGAGTTTGCCCGGGACCTGGACATTCCCATCATTCTGCACATCTGCGGAAAAACGGTCGACCGCATGGAGTATATCGCGCAGACCGGCATGGCCGCGTTTCATTTTGACTCCAAGAACGAACCTCAGGAATCGATGGACATCGTAAACGGACGTATTTCCCTGGTGGGAAACATCAATAATCCGGAAACACTCTACTCCAAAGAACCGGATGACGTCGGCGCCGAGGTGACGAAGAACCTGGAGGCCGGGGTGCAGTTGGTCGGTCCGGAGTGCGCCATTCCCCTGCAGACATCCATAGAAAATTTGAAGGCAATTCCGAAGGCCGTCCGGGAATTTCATGCATCCCACCCTTCCACGTAATTTCGAGTCACGGCAATTCAACTCATGAGCGTTTTCCTGAAAAGAGTACAATCCGGCGAAGTGATGATTTCGGATGGGGCCACCGGCACGTACCTGCAGGAGAACGGGCTGGAGCCGGGCGGATGCCCGGAGATTCTGAACGCGGAGAATCCGGATTTGATTCAACGGATGGCCCTCGATTATTTCGAAGCGGGTTCGGACATTGTGGCGACCAACACCTTCGGCGGCAGTCACTACATGCTGGCAAAGTACGGGTACGGAGACCGGTCCGTGGAGTTGAACCGGTTGGCTGCGGAGCACGCGCGAGCCTCGGCCCCCGAAGGCCGGTTTGTCATGGGATCGATAGGACCGACCGGCGAATTTCTGGTGCCCAGCGGCACGGCCACCGAGGACGAGATGTACGGCGCGTTCGCACAACAGGTTGAAGGTCTCGCGGCAGGGGGCGCGGATGCGGTATGCGTGGAAACGATGAGCGATCCCGCGGAGATCACGCTCGCGATCCAGGCGGCAAAGAAGGAGGCGGGGCTTCCGGCGGTAGCTACCATGACCTTCGACAAGGGTCCCCGCGGGTTCTTCACCATGTTCGGAACCACCCCGGCCAGGGCGGCCGAGCAACTCGCGGAGGCCGGCGCGGACATCGTCGGATCGAACTGCGGCCTGGCGATCGATCCCATGATCGAGATCATCGGCGCAATGCGGGAAGCGACATCCTTGCCGATCCTGACGCACGTTAATGCGGGAATACCCAAGATTGTAAAGGGCGAGATCGTCTATCTCGACACGCCCGACTACATGGCGGAGAAGATGAAAGCAATGGTAGATGTCGGTGCGAATATTATCGGGGGATGTTGCGGGACCGGACCCGATCACATCCGGGCTTTTGTTCAAGTATTGCGTGTAGAGGCATAATTTAAGATGACGTCACCCACCGAACCAACATCGGAAACCTCCCCGCCGAAAACGGCTGAAATCTCCGACATCTCGAACCCGCTGATTCGCGATGAGATCGAGGAGTACATCGAGCGCGAGGATGAGCGACAGGAAATCATCAACCTGTACGCGCAAGCCAGGCCCTTCCTGCAGGACATGGCAGCGTCCATTATCGAAGGCGCGCACGAGACCACGGACAGCCTTACTGAAGCCGCATTGAAGGACGGCATCGATGCGCTCGAAGTCATGGACGACGGCTTGATCGCCGGCATGGCGATCGTCGGGATCAAGTTTCGCGAGAATTTCATTTTCGTTCCCGAAGTGCTCGCCTGCGCGCGGGCGATGAAGGCCGGAATGAAACACATCGAACCGATCCTTTCGGCCTCGGGCATCGAGCCGCCCGGCAAAGTGATCATGGGTACGGTCAAGGGCGACTTGCACGACATCGGGAAAAATCTCTGTATTATGATGCTTCGGGGCGCCGGGTTCGAGGTGATCGACCTGGGTGTCGACACATCGCCGGATGATTTTATCGATGCGGTCGAAGAGCACGGAGCGAATGTCATCGGAATGTCTGCTCTGCTTACCACCACGATGCCGAATATGGGCCGCACCATCGAGGCGTTCATTGACGCCGATCTTCGAGACGACGTGAAGTTCATGGTTGGCGGGGCGCCGGTGACGCCCGAGTTTGCGGACGACATGGGCGCCGATGCCTACGGTGATAACGCGATGGAGTGCGTGGACATCGCCAAGCGTTTCTGCGGCGTTCAAGCCAAGGGCTGATTCCCCTCCGAACGCCACCGCCGGGCTTGCTTTGCTCTTTACGCACAAATCATACTGGAAAAACAGATCCCCGGCCCTTGCAGCCGGGAGTCTCAGGTTGTGCAGCCCCTAACGGGACTTGGAGAACAAACAGAGCCCTCGCTCCTACCGGGCGCATTTTCCATTGTTTTCCAGTAGTGCAGAATCCATTTCACCACCGAATAAATCCGGCGGGGTCCGGAGGATTTTGTCCATTGCAAAGGATTCAGGTCCCGGTCCTGATATGCTATTGTGCCTTTTCGACCATGAGCGAAGTAGACAAAGACCAGTTGGGAAAGCGGCTGAAAAAGATATCCGATATCTTTTCCGGCATGGTTGGGCATGCGGACGAGCAGCTTCTGACGCGTTGCCCTTACAAGAACCGCCACGACCAGTGCACGGCAAAGTTCGGCTGCCGGAATCAACGAAAACCGCCGGTTGCCGGTGATCCCCTGATGTGCGGTGGCGACGACAAGATCGACTATCGCACCGCCTGGGATACCGATCCCGCCCATGTGAACCGGGTACGGGATGAACTGCGCGGAACCAAGGGGCGGACCCGGAAGCGCAACGAGGTTTCCGGTGGCCGCGTTTCGTCCGGAAAGGACGACTGCCCGGCCGAGAAAGGCATGACCTTGTTCGATCATGCGGACGTTCTGGGAGTCAAGGTGCCCACCTCCTGCGGCAGATCCGGAATTTGCCACGAGTGTGTTGTCGAGGTGGAGCAGGGAATGGAGGCGCTTTCGAAGCCGAGTGAGGCCGAAGCATTTCTCACCGGCTCCTACCGCCTTTGCTGCCAGGCGTTCGTGGATGAGGCCGACAAGGATATTCGCTTCTCTCTGCTCGAACGCGCGCCGAAAATATTGACCGCGACGTCTCAGAGGCGCGTCGAGCCGAAACCTGCCGTCACGAGACGGGGCGACAGGGTATTTTACCTCGACGAGGATATCGACGCTTTCCGGGGGCGAATTCTTGGACTCGCGCTGGATATCGGGACCACCACCGTCGCTGGTGAGTTCGTGGATTTGGAAACCGGTACCTCCATTTACTCCATCTCGTTTCAAAATCCCCAGCGATTCGGCGGCAGCGATATCATGAACCGGATCAGCTATGACGGCAGTGCTTATGAGGGCGAACTGAACAAGGCGCTGATTAACGTGCTCAATGATGAGATTCGCGATGCCACGGCGGAACTCGGAGTCACGTTCCACGAAATTTATGAACTGGTGGTCGTCGGCAACGCAACCATGCGGGAACTGTTTCTGAACATGGATGTGCAGAGCATCGGGCAGAAGCCGTATAAGTCGTCCATCGAATTTGATTATCTTGATGGAAAGATCGACTCAACCGCGGTGACAAGGCTTTCCCGAACGCTTCGTCTGCGTGCCAACAGGAACGCACGCGTATACGCCGGTCCGTTAATTGCCAGTCATGTGGGCGCCGATGTCGCCGCGGACCTCATCTCGATGGATATGGACCGCCAGACGGACCTGGTGATGATGATCGACGTGGGAACGAACACGGAGGTTGTCCTGGGTACTCGTGACCGCCTGATCGCTGCGTCCTGTCCCGCCGGGCCGGCTTTTGAAGGCGGGTTGGTTCAATTTGGGATGACCGGGACGGAAGGGGCCATCGAGTCGTTGCGGTATGTCGACGGCGAGTGGCAGTACAAGACCATCGGCGATGTGGCGCCCGAAGGAATTTGCGGGTCCGGCCTGATCGATTTGATGGCAGAACTACGACGCCACGATCTGAGTACGCCGAAGGGCGTGTTTGCCGGCAAGGTCAGCGAATTCACGATCGTTCCCGACGCGGGAATCACGTTTTCCCGTCTCGACTCAAGCCATCTCGCCCAGGCAAAGGCGGCAAACTACTGCGGCCAGATGATCCTCATGCGCGCCTATGGGGTGTCGCCGGATCAAATTTCCAAGCTGTACCTCGCCGGAGGATTCGCCAATTACGTCGATGCGGACAGCGCCATCGAGATCGGGTTTCTCGCCCCGGTTCCGGCGGAGCGCATCGAAAAGATCGGCAATGCCGCGCTGCAGGGCGCACGCGAGATGCTGGTCTCCATGAAGAAACGGGAGGATATCGACCGGCTGGTGAAGACCATCGAACACGTGGAGTTGGAGACCACGGAGGACTTTTTCGAGGTGTTCACCGATGGATGCCAGTTGAAACCCATGGCAGGGGGATGGTGAGCGAGAGTTCAGGTTCTTGGATTGGATCCTGCCGCTTCGGAGGCTGTTATGTGTTTCTGTCGAGCTTGTGCGTCGCCGATCGGAAGTTTTGGCGACTTCCGCTACGCTGAAAAGGGCCGTGAGGGTATTGAGCTCAAGGGGGCCGAGTTTTCAGAATAGCGAGCAGACGTACTCCTGTAGGGGGTACCCCGGCGGGCGCGAATATCTGTAGTGTCCTTCTTCCGCAATCACCCTCGCGGCATAGGCTGCGTTCCACGCATCGCCATCGAATCCGCAACTGCGGGAACGAAACGGAATGCGGCTGAGAGTTGCTGCAGCGGCCACCAGGAAGGCCGTTCCTTTGCCGGATTTACAGATCATGCCTTGCCTCGGCGCTCCCGGATCGTGTAGACTACTTGCCGCCGAGTGAACGAACCTATTTCATTGGATGACTTGCCATGACCACGGGAACCACGGAACAGATATCAGACTACATAAAGAGTTTTCACGAACAGGGTTTTGTAATTCTTCGCAATTTTCTCGACCTCGAAGTCGTCCACGGCGTCGGGGAGGCCTCGGAATTCCTGTCGGAGAATACGATCTCCGACTTGGTGGAGAAGGGTCTGGTTCGGGACGCATACAAATTGGAACCGTTCGAGACCCGCCTGCTCAAGGTGTACAAGCAACTCGAAGAACCGATGTCCCTGGACTTTCGGGTGACGCTGCATGAAGAGGGTATGTATCCACTTTTCTTTCATCAGCGTCTCCTCGATCTTGTGGAGCCGATCCTCGGTTCCGAGATTCGGTTGTACCCCAACTACACCGTGCGTCCGAAGTTACCCGACGATGCGGCGACACTGGTTCTGTGGCACCAGGATGCGGGCTATACCGCCACCGGAGGCCATGGCAAGGACGATCAGAATACCGGCGCGGATGCGGAAGCCTTGCGAATGGTCAACGTCTGGACGCCGCTGGTCCCGGCCACCGTAGAAAACGGGTGCATGCAGTTCGTACCAGGGTCCCACAAGCTTGGACTGGTTCCCCACTTCAACAAAAACAAGTTCTACCTGGAGATTATCGAAGAGGTGCTGAAACCGCGGATTCCCGATGCGGTCAACGTCGAGCTTGATCCGGGAGACATCGTTCTATTCAGCAACCTCCTTTTTCACTGTGGCCTGCCGAACAAGTCGGACGGCATTCGCTGGAGTTGCGACTGGCGCTACCAGGATGCGACCCAATCCACCGCCCGGGAACACGTCGGCCACATCGCGCGAAGCCGAAAGGATCCTTCGTCCGCGGTGCATAGCGCGGAGGAGTGGGCGCAGCTGGAATTCGTCTGAGTACCTCCTTCGAATTTTCAAGTCTGGGAAGAGGGCTACCAATCTCCAACGCTGCCGTCGGGGTGGAAGGTTCGTAACACCGTTTCCTGTTCGAATGGGTGTTTCTTTACTTCTCTTTCATTGATCTCAATTCCGAGGCCGGGGCGTTGATTGGGCCGCACGATTCGGCCTTCTTTTTCGATGGTAAATCCTTCCTCGACTACGTCGTTCCGCCAGGGGACATCGCTATGCACGGTCTCGCAGATAATATAGGATGGCTCCGCGAATCCCAGTTCGATGGAGGCCGCCGTACTTACCGGGCCCTGCGGATTATGCGGTGCAAGCGATATCCGATGAGCTTCCGCGAGCGCCGCGATGCGGCGTGCGGCGCTGAGACCTCCGCAATGGGTAATATCCGGCTGGCATACTTCGCAGCCTCTTTTCTCGAACAGGTTTCTGAACTCGGTCAGAGACGTCAGCCGTTCTCCGGTTGCGACCGGCGTGCTGAGTGCCTGATTGATCTGCGAGAGACCGTCAACACTTTCCGGCCAGCAGGGTTCTTCAAAAAAGTAGAGGCCGTACGGATCCAGCGCCTTGCCGAACTTCAGGCCCATGGCGGGGGAGGGGCGGGCATGGCAGTCGACCATAAGATCGATGTCCTCGCCGACCGCATCACGGATTGCGGCAACGCATGCTTCCGCGTACCGGACCGGTTTGTTGCCTTCCAAGGGCATGGTTTCCGGAACCGCCATGCACTTGAATGCGGTGAACCCCTCTTCAACGGCCTGTACTGCAAGGTCCGCGAACCGCGAAGCATCCGCCGGAGATGTTTCGTAGAAATCCTCCATCTTGCCGCCGCCCAGGTGGCTGTACGTCCGGACATAATTGCGCACCGGACCGCCCCAAAGTTGGTGACACGGAACGCCGAGAACCTTTCCCTTGATGTCCCAAAGAGCGAGATCAATCCCTGAAATTGCGGTGGCGCGTGTGATCCCGTGTCCGTGCCAGAAATGCTGGCGGTGCATGACCTGCCATAAATGCTCGATACGCCCGGGGTCCTCGCCGATCAGCAGGGAGCTCATGTCCTCAATGGCTCCTACGATTGAGCGGGTATGCCATTCAAGTGTTGCTTCACCCCATCCGTAGAGCCCGTCTTGGTCGGTCAGAACTTTGACGAAGATCCAATTGCGCATCCGCGCGTGACAAACGTGAGTTTCAATAGCTGTAATTTTCATGCGTGAATATTATCACACGGCGCAGCGAGACTGCAGATAATTCTCCAAAGGTTTACTTTTTGAATATGCCATTGGATTGAATCAGGGTAAGATATCCCAGACACGTTCATGCCACTACGAGATTTCATATCGCTGGAGCGCACGACGGAACTCCGGAGTAAGACGAAGGAAGCCGCAATCCGCGAGCTTGTTGCTCCCTCCTGCGAACAAGTAGGCCACCTGGACGCGAACGCAGTGGCAGATGCGCTTTGGGCGCGGGAGAAAGAACTCGACACAGAAATGGTACCCGGGATCGCATTTCCACACACGCGCCTTGCCAACGTGGGCCGGCTTGTCATGGCGGTCGGAATGCACCGGGATGGAATTGTCTGGGGACCAACCGCGCGGGAGCCTGTCCGCATCATCGTGATCCTGATTGGCGACCAGGACCGTCCTGGGGAGCATATTCGCGCACTGGCCGAACTGGCGCGCCTGTTCCGGCGCGAGTCGACGCTGCGGGACCTCCTGAATGCTGGCACCCCGGAGGAGCTGTACGGACGATTGATTGCGGAAGTATCGACGGATCCCACTGCGTTGGAGCCTGCGCAAGCTCGTCTAACCGCCTCGATTCTGAATCACGCCTGTGAAGTGGCTCGCGAAAACGACTGCAGAACGTTGCTGATTCTGATGGACGAGGAAATTGATCAATCGCTACTTCCCGATCGTGCCGGTATCGAGAGAGTACTACTCGCCAGAAGCCATCCCGCCGCGGACGATTTGGCTCACAAGTATTTCGACGGCGAACTGCATGTGCCTTTCCGTGGCATTGCGCCCGGTCACCGCGTTGATCTTGCCTTGCTGCTCGCGCTGACCAGCGGGCACGTCGGTCGGGACGATTCGGTCGTTTGCGCGGATGGCCCGCCTGGCGCCCGCGGGCTTTCCGCGGTGTCCGTGATTTCTATTGCCGAAGAGTTCTGGTCGCTGTTGTCAATTCGACCGGAGAAGATGACCGGGGACTTTGAAGACGCCGTCATGAACCGCGTATTGAACC
>CAUZEO010000160.1:0-11482 GCA_963578625.1 Kiritimatiellia bacterium
GGATAAGCGCTGGTGTTATATCGTCCGCGATGGCCGGGACGTCATGGTCTCCATGTACAATTTCTCGTACTTCACACGGCGGCCGATTCGGACCTACGGTCTGCCTTTACAATCGGCGAAAAATTTGATGTGGAACCTGCACCGCACCCTCCGCAGCAGGTTCAGACGCCAGAGTTTTTCAGATTTCGCGGCGGCAAAAGGACAGGATTGGTCGCGCCACGTCCGATCGGCGCTGGAACAGAATCCCGACGCCATCGTGCGCTACGAAGACCTTCGCAAGAACCCGGATGAAACACTGGACCTCTTACTCAAAAAAATGGGCGCGGATGTTGATCCGACCGTGATTCGCACCGCCATCGAAACGTTCGATTTCAGCCGGATTACAAACCGTAAGCCGGGTGAAGAGGATTCCAAATCGTTTTTCCGTAAGGGAATCGTGGGCGACTGGAAAGAGTGGTTCAAAGAGGAATCCGTCCGCTCCCGGTTCAAAGCGGTCGCCGGGGATGTGCTGGATGAACTCGGCTATACGGACTGGGACAGCGAAGCCTAGCCAGTCAATTCTATTCCTCAACCAGGCGATACGTTCTCGAGGGCACGGAGTTGAGTCCGGGCTCGGGAAAGACCACGATCGTTTCCATGCTGACTGCCTGCAGATTCGACAGGCGCCTCACCCATTGCTGATGGTCATCGGAATAGTCGACCGCGTAGCTGATTCCTGGTTTAGAATTCCAGAACATCGTCACTTGATCGGTATTCGGATTCAGGTCCAACTGCGTTGCCTGGAATTCAATCACGATAGAGTTAAAGAAATTCCCTTCGATCTGTATCCCGTTGAACGGTCCCCGGTGGTCATGCGCCGCGCTGTCCCGGTACGTCTCCCATATCCCGTGAATCTCGCCCTGGGGATCCGCCTCCACGGCGTCATATCGGATGTAGCTTTGACCCTCCACAAGGGCAGCCGTCGAAACACTGGGTACCCCAGTGCAGGTTTTGGGTACGCCGTCGATTGTAAACTTCGATCCGGCATCGGCTGCGTTCCAGGTGGCGTATAGCACCAGGTCATACTTGTTTCCCGGAACCAGATTGCTGAGCGCATAGCTGTTCGTGCAGGGTTCGCCGGGATCGCCGCCGCCCGCCAGTCTCAAAACGCCACGGAAGAAGCCGGAGGTTCCGCTGGTAAAGTAGGATTGCGTGTCAGCTGTCTCTCCGCACTGAGCGACCACCGGCGCGTTGTTGCTGAACGCGACCGGCGTGAAATTTCCAAGCTCATCCTGCAGGTTCGACTTCAGACTCTGGGCATTCGCTTCCGTATACGTGTTCCAAATCGGGTTCGAGATCCCTATCACACCCGCCTCATTCTCATTAGCGGCTCCGCCGGAGGTCATATTCGACGGTTGGAAGTAGATGTTTACAACCCCGTTAGACGGAAGCTCTCCGCCGTTTCCTCCGCCACTGCCGCCGGCACCTAACCCGTACAACTCGTAACCGCCGTTGGGAGAGCTCGAAGATTGCAGGGAAACGTATGTCTGCGCAGTCGCATTCATTGCAACTACGCAGGATACGAGCCACAGCAGCACAATCAGCGTAGGTCGTGAATTCATTGCAGACGCTCCTAGATGTTCATCTTGTTGTATCCGCTTCGCGGACGTCAGGTTCAGGTTCGGATGTTTCATGATCTATTCCTCCACCACGCGATATCCCCTATTTGTCGAGGCCAAGTCCGGCTCCCGGAATATTGCGACGGATTCAGTGTCGACTGCGGTCAGATTTGTAAGGCGTGTGGTCCAGCAAAGGTAATCGCAGGAGGATTCAATGCGATAGCGGGTTCCAGGTCCGGACTGCCACGGCAGGCTCAACTGTTCCGTGTCCCGATCCAAGGACATTCCAGTAAACCGAAGCCCCGGGTTGGCCGAGCCGCCGGAGCCGAAAAATCCAACCAGTTCATCCGGAGGATCGACTACCTCACCCGTCGACCGGTAGGTGGGATAATCATTGGTCAGATCGTCGACCACCTCGTCCAGCCAAGCGACCATCTCCTGACGCATGGCCTCCGCGACCTCCGAATGCGACGTAAACCCGGCGAGGGTGTCCAGCAGGTCATTGTTTTCCCCGATGTCGTCGGTAATGTTATAGAGGGCGTACTCCTTGTCTTCATACGTGTAGTATAGCTTGTATCGGTCTCCGTCGCTTCGCTCTGACAGGACGATCGTGGATGGCTCAGCACGAAAGTCCAAGTACCCCGGGAAGTGAAAATAGAGGTTCGTACGGATCCGGACTGCGCTCACCGGATTGGTCAACACGTTTGAAAACGATTCCCCGTCCAGGATATGGCCCGGCGGCAGGGCCACGCCGGTGATGTCGGCGAACGTCGGATAAAAATCGAGAGCGTGAACCACAGTGTCCGAGATGGTTCCGGCCGGAATGACACCGGGCCAACGCACGATCATCGGAACACGAATGCCCCCCTCCGTGAACGCCCCTTTTCTGCCGCGTAACGGGATATTGGTGGTTCGGGCATCTCCGCCATTATCGGAAACGAACATCAATACGGTGTTCGCGCTAATGTCATCGGAGGTGTCACCGTCCCCATTCGGATCCTCCAGGTTGTCATACAGCCTCGCCAGGGTCTGATCAAGTTGCTCGATCATGGCGGCATACACATGGTCGTTGTGTCGGACACCGCCAGGCTTGGATTGATACTTACTGACCAGGTCGCCGCGCCCCTGGTTCGGAACGTGCACGGCGTAGTGACTGTAGTGAATGAAGAACGGCTTAGCGGCGTTCGGACCGGACACGTGATTTTTGATATACGTTTCCACTGCATCGGCCATACCATCCGTTAAATGCTTGCTGGTTCCCGAAAGGAAGGCGGAGAGCTCACTGAACGTGAAGTTGGATTGATAGGGGAAGATGTTGTTCGTGATGTACGTATCGGTGTACGGCTGCGCATACGGGTCCAATTCCGGTCCTATTCCTCCGCCGAATCTCCAGGATCCAGTATTCATGTTGGCAAAATAACTGGGCGGATTGCCCGCTGCGGTGCCGCCGAAGTTGAAATCGAACCCCTGGTTCTGCGGCAATGTGGAACTGCCGCCTTCATTCCCGCCCACATGATACTTCCCAAAATGTGCGGTTACATATCCCCCACCCTGCATCATTTCCGCGAAGGTGACCGTTGAAGCGGGAACATCCCGGTTCTGGTCCGGACCGACAAGCGGCGGAGATCCGTTCCCCCGGTTCAGATTATTCACCGCGTAGACGCCATTGCCGGCCCGCGGCGCATACTGGCCGGACAACAGCGCCGCCCGGGAGGGAGAACAGTTGGGCTGCATATAACAACTGGTAAACGAGAGACCCTGGTCCGCAAGACTGTCCATCGAAGGCGTTTCGTAGAAGTCGCTCCCGTTTCCTTCATTTGGGTTTCCTCCGCTCAGATCCGTCCAACCCAGGTCATCAACATACATCATCACGATGTTTGGCGACGGTAGCGGCGGCGGCGGCGGTTCAATTGGCTCGGGCGGCTCCACCAATTGTCCGGTCAGTTTCACGGACGCATAGTCGTTGGAGGGATTGTCTACGGTGGCATTCAGCCAACCGATCATTTGCTGGCTCATGCCCTCCCCGATCGGCGAGTAGATGGCGAACTCTTCCTCCGTATCGAGAAGGTTGTTGCTCTCGCCAATGTCGACGGTGAGATTGAAGAGCGCATAGGCTCCGTCCTCATAGTCGTAGAAAAGCTTGTAGTGATCGCCGTCCGGTGCCTCGGAAATCATCGCCGTGGAAGGAGACGCCCGGTCATCCAGGTACCCCGGGAAGTGATAAAAGACGGGGCTCCTGAAACGAATGGTATTAATCGGGTTCTGAAGCACCGACCAGAACGACTCGCCGTCCAACGAATGTCCACCCGGAATCGCCGCCTCCCCAATGTCGGCAAACGTAGGATAGAAATCGACGGCATGAACCAGCGTATCGGTGACCTGTCCCGCGGGAACCACGCCGGGCAGGCGGGCAATCATCGGAACGCGAATCCCCCCCTCCGTGAACATTCCCTTCCCGCCGCGAAGCGGTGAATTGCTGGTCCGCTCGTCGCCCCCGTTGTCCGACACCAGCAGAATGAGGGTGTGTTCGGAGATGTCGTCCTCCAAATTCCCATCGCCGTTGGGATCCCGAAGCATATTCAGCAGGCGCGCCAGGGTCTGATCGGTCTGCTCAATCATCGCCGCGTAGAGATGATTGGTATGCTCCACTCCCGGCGGTTTGTTCAGATACTTATCGGCGAAATCCGCCCGCGGTTCTGTCGGTGAATGAACCGTCCAGTGGTTGTACTGAACGAAAAACGGGGACGACGCGTCCGGTCCTGCACGATGCGCGGCAACGAAAGTCTCCACCGCATCGGCAGTCGCGTCGGTCAGGTGTTTGCTCGTCCCTGACAACATGTTCGTTAGTTCGTCCAACGTGTAGTCGAACTGGTATGGAAGAATATTTTTCTCGATGTAGGTATCGCTATACGGCTCTGCGTGCACGTCCAGTTCCGGCCCAACCCCGACATCGAATATCCACCCGCCTGAATCAGCGGCAAAATATGCGCTAGGATTGGTCGCGTTGGTCCCGCCAAAATTGAAGTCAAATCCCTGGTTGAGAGGCATTGTCGCGTTACCGCCCTCATTTCCGCCAACCTGGTACTTGCCAAAATGGGCGGTTACATAGCCGGCGCTCTTCAGCATTTCGGCATAGGTCGGCGTGGAGGCCGGGACATCCTGGTTTTGATCCGGCCCCAGCAGCGGCGGATCGCCGGTCCCGAGATTCAGATGTCCGGAGGCATAAACACCGTTCTCATCCCGTACCGGGTACTGACCGGTCAATAATGCTGCGCGTGTCGGCGCGCCGTTCGGCTGCATATAGCAATGGGTAAATACGAGACCTTCCCACACCATCTGGAGCATCGTCGGCGTCTCGTAGTAGTCGCTGCCGTTCCCGAGATTCAGGCGACCGCTGTTGAGGTCGGTCCAGCCCAGATCGTCTACGCACACCAGCACAATATTCGGCACCGGGGGCGGCGGCGGTACCGGGTTTATCAGCGGACCGGGCGGATCCACCAGTTCTCCTGTCTCTTTTATGATGGGGTAGTCATTTGAAGGGTTGTCAACGATGTCGTTCAGCCAGGTGACCATCTGGCCCCGTAACCCCTCCGCCACCGCCAGGTTCTCCAGGAACAAATTCTCGGTAGCGAGCAGGTTATTGGTTTCCCCAATGTCCACCATCAGGTCATAGAGCTCATATGCCCCGTTCTCATAGCTGTAAAAGAGCTTAAAAGTGTCGCCGCCCCCATTGTCGGAAATCATCACCGTCGACGGAACGACCCGGTCATCCAGGTACCCGGGGAAATGGTAGAAGACCGGACTGCGGAACCGGAATGTGCTCGCCGGATTCTCGAGGACCGCCTTGAACGACTCCCCGTCCAGCGCATGCCCGGGTTGGATCGAAGCCTCCGCGATCTCCGCAAACGTCGGATAGAAATCCACCGCGTGCACCAGGGTGTCGGAAATAGCGCCCGCGGGAATAACCCCCGGCATCCGCGCGATCATCGGCACCCGAATGCCTCCCTCTGTAAACATCCCCTTCCCACCACGCAACGGCAGGTTGCTGGTACGGGTATCGCCGCCGTTATCCGACACCAGTACTACCAGCGTGTGTTCAGTGATGTCATCGGACGTTTCCCCGTCCCCGTTCGGATCGCGAAGCACCGACAGTAACCGAGCAAGGGTCTGGTCGGTCTGCTCGATCATGGCGCCATACACATGATTGGTGTGCAGGGTCCCCGGCGTCCTGTTCAGATACTTGTCGGCGAGATCGGCGCGGGCATCGTTGGGGGTATGGGCCGACCAGTGACCATAATGGAGAAAGAACGGTGAACTCGCACTCGGCCCGCTCCTATGGTCGCCGATAAACTCTCCCACCGCATCGGCCATCGCATCGGAAAGATGTTTCGGCGTGCCCTCCAGAAACGACTTGAGCTGCTCAATGCTGTAGTCGGACTGAAACGGGAAAATGTGGTTCGTAATGTACGAATCCGAATAGGGAACAGCGAATACGTCCAGCTCCGGGCCGACCCCGGCATCGAACGACCAGGCGGAATTATTCATCGCGAAATAGGTGCCCGGACTTGTGGCGTTGGTACCCCCGAAGTTGAAATCATATCCCTGGTTCAGGGGCAGCGTGGCGCCACCGCCTTCGTTACCTCCCACCTGGTACTTTCCAAAATGAGCCGTAACATACCCCGCGCTTCGCAGCATCTCCGCGAGCGTGACGGTCGAAGCAGGAATGTCCTGATTCTGTTCGGGGCCCAGTAGCGGGGGATCTCCGATGCCCAGGTTTAATCCGATAGACGCATAAATTCCGTTGGAATCCCGCACCGGGTACTGGCCCGTCAGCAAGGCGCTGCGGGATGGAAATCCGTTGGGCTGCATGTAGCACCGAGTCATGGACAGCCCTTCCGCGGCGAGCTGCGACATCGCCGGGGTGTCGTAATAATCACTGCCGTTTCCAAGATTCGGCGCGCCGGTGCCGAGGTCCGTCCACCCCAGATCATCCAGGTACACGACGACAATATTGGGAACCGGCGGCGGGGGCGGCACCGGATGGACGATCGGGCCCGGAAATTCAACCAGCTCGCCCGTTGCTACCACGATCGGAAAATCATTCGAAGGATTGTCGACCGTTGCCGACAGCCAATCGAGCATCTGCTGTCTCAACCTCTCCGCCAATTCCAGATTCGCATCGAACTCGGACCCGGTGTCCAGGAGGTTATTGCTCTCCCCAATGTCCAGCGTGAGGTTGTAGAGGGCGTACTCTCCTTCTTCATAATCATAAAAGAGCTTGTAGGTCGTGCGGTCCGGCTCTTCGGAGATCACTACCGTGGACGGACTGGCCCGGTCGTCCAGGTAGCCGGGGAAATGGTAGAAAATCGGACTTCGGAACCGGTGCGTGTTGAGCGGATTCTCCAACACCAAACTGAATGATTCACCGTCCAACTCATGACCGTCGGGGATCTCGACGTTCGCAAGATCCGCGAGCGTGGGATAGAAATCCACCGCGTGCACCATGGCGTCCGACACCGTGCCGCCCTCAATTACGCCCGGCAAGCGGGCGACCATCGGAACTCGGATTCCCCCTTCCGTAAACATCCCCTTTCCGCCCCGCAAAGGCGCGTTGCTGGTCCGGTCGTCCCCCCCATTGTCCGAAACCAGCATCACCAGCGTTTCCCCGCTGATGTCGTCGGAGGTGTCACCATCTCCGTTCGGGTCGGTCAACACCGAAAATAGACGGGACAAGGTTTGATCGAACTGTTCGATCATTGCCGCGTAGAGATGATTCGTATGCTCAACTCCGGGCGATTTACTGAGGTACTTGTCGACCAGGTCCGGGCGCGCTTCCGTTGGCGTATGAACAGCCCAATGGTTATACTGAATAAAGAACCGCTGATTGCCGCTCGTATCGCTTACGTGGTCGCCGATAAACGCTTCAACCGCATCCGCCATCGCATCGGTCAAATGCTTGCTCGTGCCCGTGACCAGATTTGTGAGCTCATCATAGGTGTAGTCAAACTGGTGGGGTAGAATGTTGTTGGTTATGTACGTATCCGTATACGGCTCCGCATAAGCATCCAGATCGGGTCCAACCCCCTGTCCAAACTGCCAACCGCCGGAATTCACGGCGAAATACGTGTCTGGATTTGTCGCGTTGGTCCCCCCGAAATTAAAGTCGAAACCCTGGCTTAACGGCAGCGTTGCACTCCCCCCCTCATTGCCGCCTACCTGATACTTGCCGAAATGCGCCGTCGCGTAGCCTGCGTCCTGCAGCATCTCCGCGTAGGTGGTGGTGGAAGCAGGGATGTCCTGGTTCTGCCCGGGCCCCAGCAGCGGCGGACTGCCCGGGCCCTGATTCAAACTGCCGGTCGTATAGACGCCATTTTCATCCCGCACCGGATATTGTCCCGTCAACAGCGCCGCCCGCGAAGGCGCTCCTCTTGGCTGCATGTAGCAGTGGGTGAAAACGAGACCTTCCCAATTCATTCGAAGGAGCGCCGGCGTTTCGTAAAAATCGCTTCCGTTCCCCAGGTTCACGCGGCCGCTGTTGGTGTCCGTCCAGCCCAGGTCATCTACGTAAAAAATGACCACATTCAGATTCGTGGGCACTGAGCCTGCATCGACCTGGAGGCAAAATTCCGCGGAAAACAGAAAAACGAGAGCTCCCATTCCCCGAAGAAAGCTTCGCGCCAAACTCAGCAAGTTTTCACCTGTGTTATCGCCCATTCATCCAATCATGACGCCAAATAACGCATTATGACCTACAACAGGGTCTAAAGTCAACATTTTTCTCCCGCCTTGCGGTGCGAATCATGAGCTCCAGACACCAAGTGCCGTTGACGGACACTCCTAAGATACGAACGAGTTAACCCGGCAAAAGTCGTTGCAAAGGAAACCTCAAATCTCGCCCGTTTTCAAGTATTCCTGTGAAAAAACTGTTAACAATTCGCCGATTCCAGCTGGGTTTACGAAATATCGCGTCAAATCTCCTCAAACGGGTAAAGCGGCGTTCTACGGTGCTCGAACTTGAAGTGTGCCATATCCGCGGATGTGCTACCGGGAGTGTTTACCCGCAACATTCGCTTGCTGACAGGACCGTACGCGGCCGTGGGCGCGTGTACGCCTTTGGCAACCAGAATCTGAAAGTCCGCGGGGTCCAGTCCGCAGCTCGTGATTTGTCCCAGGCTGAAAGGGGGTGTCCGATGGCTGGTGAGCAAAAAAGTCAGCGAGGTCTCGGACTCAACCACTGCAGTAGGACCCATGTCGTACGATGTTTTCCCTCCGTGACGCGCCTCCGGTTCTGTGAAATGCCCGTCGTAAATCCCGGAAACCGCCACTTCAGTGGTCAAGGGCGCCCCATGCATGTCATCAACTTTCCCGCCGATGGCCAGCGTGACCCGATTTCCGGCGCCTGCATTCACCGCCTGGGCCACGCTCTCCGGATCATTAATGCACACGAGAGTTTTCGGCCCGCCGCGGCGGTGAATCGCCGAGGCTATAAACGTGCCGTCCGCGGAAGATCCCCCCCCCACGTTGTCGCCCATATCCAGCAGACAGACCGGCCCGTTCGTTTTCCCGGCAAGGTCGATGGCCTTCTCGACGTCCGTCAAGTCGGCCTGAAATCCGGCCCGATGCTCCACGATATATGCCGCCAGCTCATCGGCAAGTTCCTGCGCGAGCTTCGGTTGATTGTCGGTCACAACGACAAAGCTGCTTCCCATCTCGTACACGTCCGCATACGGAAAACCCAGAACGATACTGTTACTGAGCACCCCGTCCCGGGTCAGCATTGAATCGGCGATATCATACATGGGTAAACAGGGTGGCTGGGACGTAAGTTGACGTTCGATATTCATTGCGACATTCGGAAACGAAGCGGATTGGACCGGATGGATTTCGCCGCGAAGGGTTTGCGCCATTAGATTCGCCGCTTCGCGTCCCCGGTCCCGCTGATCCAAGTGGGGATTTGAACGATAGGCCACGGTTGCGTTGCACGCATCGATCATTCGCTGCGTCAGGTTTGCGTGCGGATCGATCGTACAAACAATGGGCAGCCCCCCACCCACCCGATTCCGGACTTCTTCCAGCCAGTAGCCGTCCATGTCCGGATGCGGCACTGAGACAGCCGCGCCGTGCGGCGCCAGCAGAAGCCCATCAAGCTCGCCGGCCTCATCCAATCCCCTGTGCACGATCTCCATGATCTTCGTCAGCGCGTCTTCCGTGACGCGGCCCGAGGGCATCGCGCCCGCCAACAGGATGGGCACCGCTTCGAAATTCGCCTCGGATAATCCCTGCAGAAAACCACCCACCTCGTGATGGGCATCCCCGTATTCCTGCCGGACTTCCTCACCCACCAACAGTAGATTTCGGCGAAATTCTTCGAACGTTGTCGGGGACTGGATAAATGTGTTGGACTCGTGAGACAGTCCAATAATTCCGACTCTCATGCTCTGCTACTCCTCGGGTTCCGCCGATCAGGGTAATTGAATTTCCCAGTTCGCGTCGACGATGGCTCTGGGCGCTTCCGCCACCCCCTCTTTACACGGCTGGATGGTATAAGAAAATGTGTACTGGCGCTCCTCGTAAGCGTCTAGCCAGGCAAAGCTCGGGGTATCCAGAAGCTCTCCAAGCCCCACGTTGTACTCCCGTGTCAGGGCAAATGGGAATGAGCTGAATTCCATTCCGCGGGTCAATTCCTGTCCGTTCCACGGCGGCATCTCGCGTGAATGGTTCTCTTCCCACGTCATCAGCCACGGAAAGTGAACTCGCTCCCAGGCGTAGGCCATCGCTACCCCTTTCGCCGGATTACATGCCGAGAACCAGGCCACATCGTCTTCGGGACGAATTCGCATCGTGCAAAGATCTCCGTTGCATGCCTGCCGCGGGTACGTCTGCCAGTCGAGCGTGCCACCGTCTTTGCCCGGAATGTGAGGATATTCGAACGGTGTGTCCCCCTGGAAAGTAGTTAGACTATCGTCGTCGGGCCATGTCATGCCCCGGTCCGCATTACAGGCGAACAGGGCCGGTGACTCGGGGACCCCGAGTAGCTGGTCGCCGATCGTAGCGTGCTGGGCCACGCCGATCACCCGCTGAAACCCGGTCTTGTTAATGAGCACTTCATCAACGCGAATTGTCGAAGAGCCCTCGGCAAGCGTGAAGAGGCGGCGAACGCCCATCGCGGTGTGAGGCAGATCCGCTTCCATGACCAGCCTCGCCTGACCGCCGTTGGTGTCGGCCATCACCACGGACCAGGCCACCAAGCCGGCCTCTCCGTGGAGAGGAAGTCCCGCCGACACTTCGCCGGGGCTTTGCGAACCGAAAATATCGCAACAGAGATTATGGCCGGCGATAGAGCTCAGCAGTTTGCTCTCATCGTGATCGCCGTACACCTCGATCTCTCCGAGCTCCCGCAGGTTCGGCTCGATGAGGGGCCACTTTGGTTCCCAAAGAGCATTCAGCGATTCACCGGCCATCGACAACGAAGCAATATGACCGCCCCCGGTTAGAATAATCGTTTCCACCACCCCATTACTCATGGACAGGCCGGAGCGATTTCGAAGTGTGCATGTCTTGATTTCAAGCATTTGGTGCTCTCCTGGTCTCCGGGCACAGCCTGGAGACAATTGTTGAAAGATCCCTCTACGTCATCGAACAACCCGCCCCGAACCGGAACCCCTCATCAGCGACTCCACTTCTTCGCGGGTATTGAAATTAAAATCCCCGGCAATCGAATGGGCAAGACAGGAAGCCGCAACGGCAAACGAAACCGCACAATCCGCGGACTCCAGTTCGGGATTCGCCAGCGCAAACAGCAATGCCCCGGCAAACGAATCCCCCCCGCCGACCCGGTCCACGATATTCCGGATCTCGTACGGTCTGTACTCACCGTCGACCTC
>CAUZEO010000161.1:0-11417 GCA_963578625.1 Kiritimatiellia bacterium
GTCAGTGCGCTGAGTCGTTCCGACTCCAAGGTGCTCGCCTGGTCCTCACGGTCCCGTGTTACGTCCCGCAGAATCAGTACCGCGCCTTCTTCATCCGCGTCCTCAGCCGACAGAGGCACCAGGTAGAAATTAAGGAAGCGGTGGCGGGGATGTGTGATTTCGATTTCGCGGTTCACGAGTCTCGACCACTCCTTCTCGTCGAGTTCCATGATTTGGTCCCAGTCCACATCGCTGAGGTAAGACTCGATGGACAGGCCTTCAGCGTCTTCCGGGCGAAATCCCAACAGCGAACCGGCGGATCGGTTTGCGTACAGAATGGTCCCTTTTGCGCTCAGAACGACGATCCCCTCCTGAATTGCGTTGAAGATGGTCTCCATCAACCCCTTCTCACGCGCAAGGCGGAGGAAGTGGGTCTGCAATCGGCCCGGATCGATTCGATCGAGCCTATCGATCAGCTTGTCAAGAAACCCTGATTTCATGGATGCGGCTCACTGGGGATCGCTTCATCCTGTTCGTAAACTTTGTGCCGCGTTTTGTCGAGTTTCTCATCAGCGAGATCTTTTGGTCCGTGCAAAGAACCGGCAAGAGGTTGCCTACCGTATCTGCTTGTGATAGGCTAAATCGATATGATTGGCGCCGCCCGCAAGACCCACGGCACGGTTCATCGAAATGGGGTCTCGCTGAACCAACCCGTGCTCGTCCTAAACCGGTTGTGGCAGGCGGTCAACGTCTGCACCGTCCGGCGCGCAGTTTCTCTCCTTTGCTGTGGTCACGCGCAGGTCGTTGATGAAAACGAGGGCGACTTTGCCACCTACGGGTTTTCGGACTGGTGTTCCGTGCCGGTTCGGAACGGCGACCCGATGATTCATTCCGTTTCCATATCGGTGCGGTGCCCGGCAATCATTGTGCTGACCGTTTTCGACCGGTTACCGATGAAAGAAGTCAGATTTTCGCGAACGCACGTTTTCGCGCGCGACCATCATATGTGCCAGTACTGCCGGAAGCGGCAGGATCGGAAAAACCTGACGATCGATCACGTTGTGCCGCGGCACCGAAACGGAAAGACCGTGTGGACGAACGTAGTTTGCTGCTGCGTCGATTGCAACCGGGTCAAGGGAAACCGTACCCCTGAAGAAGCCGGGATGCGATTGATGACAGAGCCGCGAAAACCGCGTTGGCAGCCGTTCCTCGAGATCCAGTTCACCAAGTCCTACGATGACCGGTGGCATCACTTCCTCGACGTCTCGTCGTGGAAAGTGGAAATGGGCGCGTAAATCAGACGTTACACCTACCCGCGGGCAGAGGCATACGCGGTCGGTCGGCCTTCCTTGACCAACTGGATCCGCTCGTCAGGGTCTACCGGAAATTGGATTTGGCATCCCCGGCGATCGGGGGGAAGATTTATGCCGACCGGTCGCTCTCGAAGTTATTGAAAGACGATTGGCCGCGAACGATTGATGAGCTGGAGGGAATGGAAAATGAAGCCGAAGCCTGATCGGAAAGGCATTTCTGATATGAGCTATCCTCCGTCATCGTGCTCGCTTGCGATCACTGCCATCGCGGCATTTCTGCCGTTCACACCGATCACGCTTCCTCCGGGATGGGTCCCGGCGCCGCAAAGATAAAAACCGTTCATGGGCGTGCGGCAGGTCAGCCGCCGGTCCCACATGTAGGCGGGAAGGCACTCGCCCTGGAAGATGTGGCCTCCATGAAGCCCGACTTTCTGCTCGATGTCGGG
Source organism: Kiritimatiellia bacterium (assembly GCA_963578625.1). Classification (GTDB taxonomy): domain Bacteria; phylum Verrucomicrobiota; class Kiritimatiellia; order SLOV01; family SLOV01; genus CAUZEO01. Next base: position 1,739 of record CAUZEO010000161.1, read on the forward strand.
CGGGCCTTGTACTTGCATATCGATGACAGCGCCGGGCACGTTGCTGCAAAATTTGGCCAGGGTGGAGAGGATCAACCGGCGCACGTCAGCACGCATTTCGTCCCACGATGCATTGCGGAATGCGTAGGGGACATATTGTGCAAATACGCTCACGACATGTTTTCCTTTCGGCGCGATGGTGTCGTCGGCCGCGGTTTGGAAATAGAGTTCCGTCCAGAGTTCTTTCGGTAGGTTACCATCGGATGCGTCGTCGAATGCGGTTCGCCATGCCGCCTTGGAGAGGGGCGTGTTCACCTGGCCGTAGTGGTGGGGTTGTCGGACGCCGGGTCGTGCTCGAAAATCAGGGAGTTCCGACATGAGAAGATTTGCCTTTACCGTGCATCCCTCCATGGGAATCGACTCCACCTGCTCTTTCCAGCCGGCATCCACCTCGGCGTCGAGCAGGCGGAGGCTGGTCTGGGGGTCAGCGTTCGAGATCACCGCCGGCGCTCGGATGAACTCGCCCCCCTCCAGTTCCATCCCCCGCCCGGGCAGGATGCGCGCGACCGGCACGCCGGCCGCGACCATCGCGCCCGCCTCGCGCGCAATATCGCAGAGAAGAAAGGAAACCATCCCGATACCCCCGGTCACGTAGCCCCAGGCACCGGCATTTCCTGACATCCTGCCGGATGAGTGATGGAAGTGGATGGAAGCGGTGCCCGGGTCGAAAGGGGATGCGTTGGTTCCGATCACGCCCTGGCCAAGCAGCGCGGTTTGCAGCCGTTCGGAGCCCAGGAAATGTTCCAGAAAGTCGGCCATGGACCATTCGAAGAGAAGGCTCCGGGCTTCCGGATCACCGTGGAGCCGCCGCTCGATTTCCTCCCGTGTGGGCTCCGGATTCAGCCAGAGATCATCCTGATTGGGGGGACGAAGGGCATCCCGGGTTCTACCGATGACGCGAGACATCGCCCGCCATCCGGCCACGTCGCCGGAGGCGAATCTCTGGATTTCAGTCTCGCACCGGGAGGAATCCTCCCAGAGTTGTATCGCATCCCCATCCTCAAAGGGGACAAACAGGCCGGCCTCGGCGGCTGTCCATTCGAATCCGCGCTCGATGAGTCCAAGTTCCGAAACCACAACCGGATGGAGAAGCCCGCACAAGTAGGCGCAGGGCGAGACGCGGCCGCCTGGCCAGGGTTCTTCGAGCGTACAGGCGCCTCCGATCCGTTCGCTCGACTCCAGCACGATAACGTCACGGCCCGCGCGCGCCAGGTTAGGTCGCGCACGCCAGCCCGTTGTGGCCGGCGCCGACGATCACGGCGTCCCAGTCCCGGGCCGCGAGCTTCCGTACGGGCTCCGGCAGCCCAATCCGGCCCAGCAAGTCAGCGGCTCGCACAGGGTTTGCGTCGTCTCTCAAAACTTCATGTCCAATTCACTTCATTTTCCCGGGCGGAATTGTATAATATGGGTGGAAGGTCAGGCGAATCGTAACCCTCACAATTGCCCGGCACAGATGGAAAGAGGATTCTCCATGCGGATTTTACAACTCGTTTACGTGACTACGGCGCTTTCGCTGTGCGCTTCCTGCGCGAGCATGAAGGTGACGACACATCACAATCCGGGGGTCGACTTCAAGAACCTCACGAGATATGCGTGGCAGAAAGGTCATCAGACCCACAAAGCGGATCTGCGGATCGAAAGCGCCGTGCTGGAAGACAGGGTGATGACTGCCGTGGACGATGCTCTGGCGAAAAAGGGGTTCCGGCAGGTCGAAAAGGAGTCCGCAGACTTTCTGGCGCTATACAACGCAGACTTCGAGACCCGGGTGGACGTGAAGGTGATCGGCGTAGACAATATCGATCTGGCAGAGGACGGGTATTTCGAGGGTGGCTGGTCGATCGACCCGGAAGAGGTGGAACGGGTCTACGATGAAGGCACGCTGGTCGTTGATTTTATCCATCCCGACACCCACGTGCCCCTATGGACCGGTACCGTGCGCGCGGAAATCAATGTTCGCGCCAGCAGGGAGAAGAAGGACAAGAAGATTACCCGGGCAATTCAACGCGTGATGTCTCGATTTCCTCCCACACCGATCTGAGCGCGAATGGAAACGGTTACTCCTCCAGACGTCCGTGCAGAATTGCTGACCGACAACGGCCGGATTCCAAATCACCCCGAGTTTCCGGTTTTGATTTACCGCAAGTCGATTCGAGGAATGTCCCGCGGCGCCGCGAAGCTGGTCGAGCGGACTTTCAGCACGAACTGGTGGTTTTATGCGTGGCGGAGCGGGGTGTACGACGGCGAGGCGTCGATTCAGCTCGGCGGTGAGCCGGGAATCAAAGTCGACGTTTCGCCGGGCGACGTTCTGATCATTCCCGCCGGCGTGGGTCACAGAAATCTCGGCAGCACCGATGACTTCGCCGTGGTCGGCGCTTATCCGCGCGGTCAGCGATGGGATTTGTGCTACGGCGAAGAGGCCGAGCGTATCGGAATCGTCGATCGTATTGCCCGCGTTCCTTACTCTGAAACCGATCCGGTTTATGGCGAAGAAGGTCCGCTGAAGACGTATTGGAAGATGGATTGCTGAAGGACTGAATTTGCCCAGGGAGCATATTGTTGTCGAGGGAGCCCGTCAGAACAATCTGAAGGAGCTCAATCTGAAGTTGCCTCTCCACGAGCTGATCGTGGTGACGGGTGTCAGCGGCTCAGGAAAATCTTCCCTCGCATTCGACACCATTTACGCCGAGGGCCAGCGGCGGTATGTCGAGACCTTTTCGCCCTACGCACGGCAGTTCCTCGACCGGATGGATAAGCCCCAGGCCGACCGAATCGACGGAATCCCTCCTGCGATCGCAATCGATCAAACCAACCCGGTGCGAACGTCCCGCTCTACCGTCGGTACCATGACGGAGCTGAACGACCACTTGAAGCTGTTGTTTGCACGGTGTGCGCAACTCTATTGCAAAGGCTGCGGCGCCCTGGTCCGTCGCGATACGCCCGATACAATTTCCCGCGCGATTGCCCGCCCGCCGAGTGAGAGAAAGAAGCGCGGGACCTCCCTGGGGCTGATTACGTTTCCGGTTCGGGTTCCGGAAAACTTTTCGGAGAAGGAGGTTCGGGAACTTCTGAACAAGCAGGGATACACACGCATACACCGGAAGCAGGGCCGATTGCTCGAGGTGATCCAGGACCGCACCGAGCTCGAACCGGGCCGGCGCGCCCGACTCGTCGAGAGCCTGGAGGCCGCGTTAAGGCACGGCCAGGGCCACGTCACCGTGTACGAACTCAACACGGAGCGAGAGGCGCATTCGCCGCGCAAATTCTCTTCCTCGCTGCATTGTCCAGCCTGCGATATTTACTACGCCGATCCGATTCCCAGTCACTTTTCGTTCAATTCGCCGGTCGGCGCCTGCGACGCATGCCGGGGTTTCGGACGAACCATGGGCATCGACTACGGGCTGGTGGTTCCGGATGTTACGCTGAGCATTGCAGACGGGGCGATCAGGCCGTGGCAAACCGGCACCTACCGGGAGTGCCTGGGCGACCTGAAGCGACACGCGAAGTTGAATGGGGTTCCGATCGATGTTCCCTGGAAACGACTGGCCGCCAAGCAGCGTAAATGGGTACTCGAAGGGGAAGGCCCCGAATCGGAAGGGCGCTGGTGCGGCGTGAAGCGATTTTTCGAGTACCTCGAAACGAAGAGCTACAAGATGCATGTGCGGGTTCTGCTGTCAAAGTACCGATCCTATGACGTATGCACCGCATGTGCCGGCGCCCGCTTGAAACAGGAATCACTCTTGTGGAGGGCCGGCGCCCGCAAAAACGCAGACAAGGTGTTGCCATCCGCCTCCCGGTTTCATCCCGAGGGCGTGTCGATGAGTACCGAGACGCTGCGCGCGTTGCCGGGCCTGACGATTCACGACGTCGTGTCGCTTCCGATTTCATCCTGCCGGACCTTCATGGAGGACTTGCAGTTGCCCGGCGCGCTGGACGAGGCCTCGGAGCTTCTCCTCACGGAGATCCGGTCTCGCCTGCGATACCTGGTGGACGTCGGGGTAGGGTACTTGACCCTCGACCGCCAGTCCCGGACGCTGAGCGGCGGTGAAGTTCAGCGCATCAATCTAACCACCGCCCTGGGCACATCACTCGTCAACTCCCTCTTCGTCCTGGATGAACCGAGCATCGGGCTGCACTCGCGGGACATGGGCCGGGTTGTCGACGTGCTGCACAAGCTCCGTGACGCCGGGAACTCTCTTCTGGTTGTGGAGCACGACCCGCAGGTCATGATGTCGGCGGACCGGATCCTCGATTTGGGTCCCGGTCCCGGTGAACGGGGGGGGCACCGCGTATTTTTCGGCACCCCGCGGGAATTGCTGAAGTCAAAGCGGTCGCTGACTGCCTCCTACCTTCGCGGTGACCGCCAGGTCACGAACACATCGAAGTCGACACGTGAAACGACGAAGGAAACGTGGATCGAGATTCTTGGCGCCGAGCAACATAACCTCAAGGGGATCGACGTCAAAATTCCCCTGAACCGGCTGGTGTGCGTGACCGGGGTCAGCGGTTCCGGAAAGTCCACGCTTATTCAGAACATCTGCTACCGTGGATTGCGAAAACTGAAGCAAAACCCGACGGACCCGCCGGGGCGGCACCGCGCGATTCGCGGCCACGAGCGCGTTGAGGATGTCGTGATGGTGGACCAATCGCCAATAGGGAAGTCGGCCCGCTCGAATCCCGCCAGCTACGTAGGTGCACTGACATCGATCCGAAAAATATTCGCGACACAACCGCTGGCGAAACAACGCGGCTATCGCGACAGCACGTTCAGCTTCAATTCCGGCATGCGGTGCCCGGCGTGCGGCGGAAACGGGTTCGAACATGTTGAAATGCAGTTTCTAAGTGACGTCTACATTCGATGCGCGGACTGCGACGGTTCAAGGTTTCGCACCGAGGTACTCGATGTGCGGGTTTACCCTGCGGAAAACCGGGAGACTTCGGCGGGCGCGGGAGGGCGATCGATTGCGGATGTGCTCGACATGACCGTCGCTGAGGCGGCACCTTTTTTCGCACGTGACCGGGCAGTGCAGACCGCACTGCAGCCACTCCAGGCGGTGGGGCTGGGTTATCTGAAGCTGGGTCAGCCGGTACCCACGCTGAGCGGGGGCGAAGCGCAGCGACTGAAGCTGGCGGGCCACCTTGCGAAGGCGGCCAAAAAGCGCAGTGAATTGACTTGCGTACTTTTTCTCTTTGATGAACCGACCACCGGCCTTCATTTCGACGACGTAGCGGTGTTGTTGGCTGCGTTTCGCGAGCTGTTGTCGAAAGGGCATTCGATCGTTGTGATTGAACATCACCTGGATGTCATTCGGGCGGCGGACTGGGTGATAGATCTAGGACCTGAAGGAGGTGAGGAAGGGGGGTACGTCGTCTGCGAGGGCCCGCCGGAAAAGATCCGGAAGCACCGGACAAGCCATACCGCGCGCGCCTTGCGGCTGGAAAAGGCCGACAACAGAGTCCCGGCCGCGGCACGTCCTCGGAGAAAGCAGGGCGGAGGAGCCAACGGTTCAGGAACCGGCGCGATTTGCATTCACAAAGCGCGCGAGCACAACCTCCAGAACATAGACCTGAAAATACCTCGAAACGAATTCACTGTAATTACCGGGATCAGCGGCAGCGGAAAAAGTACCGTCGCCTTCGACATTCTTTTCGCGGAGGGCCAGCGGCGTTACCTCGATTCGCTGAATGCGTATGCACGGCAGTTCGTGCAGCCGGCGGCCCGGCCGGATGTCGATGCGATCTACGGCATCCCCCCGACCGTTGCCATAGAGCAGCGGACAAGCCGGGGAGGGCGAAAGAGCACGGTGGGAACGCTGACGGAGGGCTATCACTTCCTTCGCCTGCTTTTCGTAAAGCTTGGCGTTCAACATTGCCCGGATTGCGACCTGGTAATCCAGCCGCAGACGCCGGAATCGATTCGGGCCCGGATTCAAAAGCGATACCGGGATCGGCGGGTGGCGATTCTCTCTCCTCTCGTGGTCGCACGAAAAGGATACTATACCGACCTAGCGAAATGGGCCGCGGGGAAAGGGTACAAACATTTGCGGGTAGACGGTGAGCTGATCGCCACGGACCCGTGGCCGCGGCTTGACCGATTCAAAGAGCACGACATCGAATTGCCGGTCGGCGAATTGGTCGTTCGACCGTCGCAGGAAGACCGGCTCGCCACCCTGATCGGCGTCGGCCTGGACCTGGGCAACGGCGTGGTGCAAGTCGTGCCTGTAAAAGGCCCGGCGCGCACCCGGCGTGGAGAGGTGTTCTCCACCTTACGCGCATGCCCGGGGTGCGGCAGGAGTTTTGACGATCCGGACCCCCGCATGTTTTCCTACAATTCCCGGCACGGATGGTGTTCCGCCTGCTATGGGACGGGCCTGAAGATGTCGGGGTTCGATGAGGAACAGACGGGGGAAGAGGCGTATTGGAACGAGTCGTGGGAAGAAGACGCGTCTGTCTGCCGCGCTTGCCGCGGCACGCGTTTGCGGCCGGAAGCACGCGCCGTGCGATTCAGGAACCGCACGATCTCCGACCTGAACGCATTGTCCGTCGAGGCGGCATTGAAGTTTTTTTCCGGATTGAAAATAACCGGACGAGACGCAGAGATCGCGCGGGACATTTTGCCCGAACTTAAATCGCGGCTGAAGTTTCTCGTCAGCGTGGGGCTGACCTACCTGACGTTGGATCGATCTGCGCCTACCCTGAGCGGCGGCGAGGCGCAACGAATCCGGCTGGCGTCTCAGTTGGGGTCCAACCTTCGTGGCGTTTGTTACATCCTGGACGAGCCGACAATCGGACTCCATGCCCGCGACAACCTGATGCTGCTCGATACGCTGCAGGCCCTTGAAAAAAAGGGCAACACGGTGGTGGTGGTTGAGCATGATGAAGAGACGATTCGCCGTGCCGGCCATGTGATTGACCTGGGGCCCGGCGCGGGGATCAACGGTGGCAACGTCGTGGCAGAGGGCACCGCGGATCAGTTAATGCGAAACAATCGGTCGATTACCGGGCGGTACCTGAAAGATCCGTTACTTCATCCTTTGCTTGAGAACGTACGCGAGTTGCCGGGCAAGAAAGACGGCGGTTGGATTGTTGTCGAGGGGGCTACGCTCCACAATTTGCGAAATGTGGACGCCCGATTTCCACTCGAGCGGCTGATCTGTGTGAGCGGTGTGAGCGGCAGCGGCAAGAGCACCCTGGTTCGGGATGTCCTGCACGCGAATCTTGTGCGGCAAGCGGGCCGGCGCCGGCGGGCCGGCGCAAACCCCGGCACGTGGTCCGGATGCAGGGAGTTGCGGGGAGCGGAAGAAGTCCAGCGTGTGCTCGAGGTAGACCAATCCCCGATTGGGAAAACGCCGCGGTCCTGTCCCGCCACCTATGTGGGCGTATGGGACCGTATTCGCAGGGTCTATGCGGAGTCCACGGAATCGAAAATCCGCGGGTTCGGGCCCGGCCGGTTCTCCTTTAATGTCCGTGGGGGCCGATGCGCGGAATGCGAGGGGCAGGGGATGAAGAAAATCGAAATGAATTTTCTTCCTGATGTGAAAATCCCTTGTGACGTTTGCGGCGGCGCCCGGTTCAACCCGGAGACGCTGGATGTCCTTTACCGGGGTAAGAGCATCGGAGATCTGCTGGCAATGAGTATCGACGAGGCCGTCGAATTCTTTTCGGCCCACGTATCGATACATCACACGCTCCAGCTATTGCAGGACGTGGGGCTGGGATATCTAACGCTTGGACAGCAGAGTCCAACCCTGAGCGGCGGCGAGGCGCAGCGGGTCAAACTGGTTACGGAGCTTGCAAAGGCAGGCTCGGGCAAACTCCGGGCCCGGGGAGCGACCAAGACGCTCTATTTACTGGACGAGCCGACGGTCGGATTGCACATGGCCGACGTAGAAAGATTGATCCAGGTGATTCACCGTTTGGTCGACGCGGGGAATACGGTCGTGGTCATCGAGCACCATATGGATATCATCGCGGAAGCGGACTGGATCATCGATCTCGGACCGGAAGGCGGAACCGGCGGGGGGCGCGTCGTGGCGCAGGGACCCCCCGCGCGGGTGGCGTCTGCCTCCGGGAAGCGGTCGCACACCGGACCGATTCTTTCGGCGTTTCTTGCGGAGCGCAGCAGAGAGGATTGACGAAGCTCTATCCTTCAGAGAAAATGAGGTCACCATGAAGTTCTCACACGATTCGGAAAGTGTCGCGGGAAAAATGCTGGCTGCTGATCCGGGATTGATGGATCCGAATTTTATGCAGACCCTCGTTTTCGTCGCCGAACACAATGAACAGGGCGCATTCGGATTGGTGATGAATCGCCCCACGGGAAAGAAAGTCGGCGAAATCACGAAAATTCCCGAAATGACCGATGAGCTTTTGGAAATCGGAGTCATGATCGGCGGGCCGGTGCGGCCGGACAATCTTCTTGTAGCCCTGTTTTTCAAGGGAAGCTCGTCGCACGAAATCGAGTGCAAGGTGGACGCGCCGCTGGATGAGGCGGTGGCAGTCCTGCGATCGGGCGACGGCTGGGTGCGAGCGTTTTCCGGATATACCGGGTGGGGGGAAGGGCAATTGGACGGTGAGTTGAAGCAGAAGGCCTGGAAGATCTGCCCCGTTGATCCAGTCGTGTTTGAAGAAAAGTATGCGGGCGGAATCTGGTCGGTCTTCGTAAATGATGACGAACGCTGGCGAACGCTCATCAACTATCTACCGAAAGACCCCAGTTCGAACTGATCCCGCTACGCGGTGCTTTGAAAATCTTCCCCGTCCCGGTACTGTTCGAGTTCGAGTTCCAATTCCCGTGAGCGGCAGGTTGCTTTCACGACTTCGAGACCCAGATCATACACCTGCTGCTCTAACTCGGATATTTTCGCCGCGATCTGAGCGACGTCTTTCAGCGCGTCGCGCGCCTGCCTTAGCTCATCGTGCAGGCGGACCGTTCCTTCACTGTCCGGATCGACGTGTACTCTTGTTTTCGGCGTCGTTGACACCCGCATTACGTCGAGATGGTGAGCCTGTTCGCCCATCTTTCCCAGTAGATCCGTGCGCTCCGCCTGCAGTCCTTCAACAACCGCGCGCAAGGATGTGTTTTCCGTCGTCACGATTTCCATGTCCGTGGTCATCTCCGCCATTTTGTTCTGTTGGTGGGCGAGGGCTTCAAGCTTTTCTTGTAGTGAGGCGATATCTTCGGCGGTGTGTCCGGCGGAGTCCGGCTGATTTTCCGGCGTGGGGGACACCGTGGTCAGGCACTTCGGACATTGAAAACCGTCCGTACTTGTACCCCGCTGGACGGTGAGTCGTCGTTGGCAGGTCGGGCACACCACGTGGGAACGGCGCTCGTTATTTTCGTTGCCTGACGAACCGTGATTCATACAGGGGATGGGGCGGGCGGTGTTCGCGCCTCGTCGCTGAGGGGAGTCATCAAGAACGCTACCTCCTCCTCCGTGAGATTCGGCGCGGAGGCCGTCCGTGAGTCTCCAACGATCTGCTGCAGGGTGTGGTTGATTTCAGGTACCCGAATCGTCGCATTGCAATGAGGACAATCCAGCACAATGCCCGAGACCCTCACGTCCACCTGGATCTTGCGACTGCATTCGGCGCAAAGGAATCGCAGGTCTTCGGATAGGACTCCCTCAGGGTAAATCATGTC
>CAUZEO010000162.1:0-11416 GCA_963578625.1 Kiritimatiellia bacterium
GCCTAATTTGTCGGAAGGACGACGCGGTACCGTTTGTTGGTGGTGGATCCCGTGGGCTCTTCCGGATCGAAAAAGTACGAATTCGTTTCGGATGCCTTGAGCCGGATGCCGGCGTTGACCCAACCGGGGGTCGTGACCAGGTTGGTGGTATATTGCAACTCGTATGTGGTGCCCACCTCGGATACGAAACAAATGGCCCCGGCATCATTGATCGTCACTTCCGTGAAATCGGAAACCGGTTGCCGGCAACTTGTGGTTGCGCACGTAGTTCCGCCTCCCTGAGACGTCCCGCCCTGACTGGTACAAATGCTGGTCAACAGGTCGGAGCATGCCCCCGAGGGAAAGAAGCAGCAGGCTTGGGTTTGTGGACAGGATGTACCCGCACAGGTCGTGCTCACACCCTGTGGAATGCCGTTCGAGACCATACAGACATTCGGATCCATGTCCTGGCAGGAGCCGTCGGCGAAGCAGCAGGCCTCGTCCGGCGGCGGAGCATACGGCGCAACATTCGTAAAGATCATCGAGTAGACGCGAATATGGGCCGTGCCGCCGGGGGGCAAATCCTGGTCGGCGCCGTCATGAATGGATAATACGAACTGATTGCCCGGCGCAAGGATGATCGAGCTGGCAAAGGCGTTCGTCGTTTCCGTCGGAATCGGGGGACAATTGGGACTGCATTCGCCCGAACCCACCGGAAAGTTCAGGGTAACCGGGAAGAGGCCGCCTCGATAGGCCAGGTTAGTGGAACCCGTACCCATATTCGGCCCGGCGAGTTCCACAAAATTGACGGTGTCCTGGCCGGTGTTTGACTGCGGATAGAAAAAGTGCATCGCGCCCGGCATCTGGTTTCCGAGTTCGGTGACGCCAATCCCCCCCAATTGAAACCCGATCGGGGCGGCCGGGCTGATCGCCGGAGGGCCGTCCCAGTTCGCGATATTGAAGTTTATATAAACATGGTACTCACCTTCGGGAAACGAGGGAATCTGATCGAACGTCACCGTCCCGGTTCCGCTGTTCGTGTTGAGTCCGACATTCGGGCCGATGGACGCCGTCATGACTTCCCAAGGCTGAAAGTAATGCGATTTCCCGCCGAGCGACACCATCGGGATGTCCCGGAAACCGGGCGGATTGGTGGGAACGAAATTCGCCTGGGTGTTTTCCCGGAAATTAATGTTAAATTCATCACCCACCGCCCCGAACGACTGCGCCGCCAGCGCCATCCCGGCCAGGACAATAGAAAGTAGCTTTCCTGTCTTCATGTCTCCTGCTCCCTTCATCGATTCAACTGCATTTCGTAATTCGTAATTCGGATTGCTGCTAGAGTTCGACAACCCGATAGACCTTTGTGTCGGCGGGACCGGTCGGATCGAAGATATACATGGTGGATCCGTTGCCGGTAAACTCGATCCCGGTGTTCCCCCATCCGCCGCCGTCGGTCGGATCGGTGGAGTATTGGAGCCCGTATTCCAGGCCGTCGATGGAATCGACGGAGACCCGGGTGGCCTCGATCGAAACTTCAGAGAACGGCAACGAGAACGGCCCGATCAGCTCAAACCGCATCCGGTAAGCGCGTACGTGGCCGAAAGAATAAAGGTCGCAAAGCTCCATCCCCGGATCACCGGGGCAGAACATGGAGTCCGTGCTGTCAAAGATGGTGAACTCGAATTGGTTTCCGGGCGCGAGGAGGATCGAGGTCGGAAACGAGCTTCCATCATTGTTTCCATTCGGATCACTTCCGGTTGGAATCGGCAGACAGGGATCTTCAAAAAAAGGAGGTTGGCCGCAGATACCCGAACCGTGCGGAGGACTCATTGTAAGTGGCTCTCCGGGGTCTTGGTTCGACATTGGACCATACCATAAGTAATGCGTACCACTTGTCCCCATGTGTGGCCCGGCAATTTCAATATCGTTGAAGGTGTCTTGACCGTTGTTGGTGTCCGGATAGAAAAAATGCATCTCGCCGGGCATTTCATTGCCGAGTTCAGTGACGCCGGTTCCGCCGAACTGGAAACCGATCTCTTTGTCCTTGGTCCAGTTGGCAATGTTGAAATAGAAATAAACGCGGTACTCGCCCGGGGGAATCGAGGGAACCTGGTCGAAGGTGATGGTCCCGGTGCCGGCGTTGGCGAAATTCTGCCAGGCACAGCAGTAAAAGTCGTCCAGGGGGCAGAAGCCCATTACGCCCGGGCAATTGGTCGGGTTCGGGTTCCAGGCGGTCATCACTTCCCAGCTGTTCTGATAATGAGCGTCCCCGCCCAGCGTGACCATCGGCGTGTTCCTGAAACCGGCCGGATTCGTCAGCAGAAAGGGATCGGACGCACCGGGATCCGCGTTGAAATTTATCATGATGGAATCGCCGATCCCGCCGAATGACGATGCCCCTACAATCATACCCGCCAATGTAAATGCCAGTGTCTTCCACATCTTCATCTTTTCTACTCCCTTCATCAATACAACTACTCCATCTCACACCATAAACCGACGAATCGGGTTATCAACGCGAGTCCGGGTAAAGCCAGACACCGGTGAAATAAATCACATACACCGTGAGATCCTTCAGGGGTACCCACTCGGCATGCCCGCCGAGATATACAGCATTGGCGCCTACGGGCTTCCTCTCGTCGTCGTCGTGGTTGACCCACCACTTCACGGCATGGGGCGGAAACGGTCGGCCGTTTGCCATATCGCTGAAAATGAGCCAATTCGGATCATCGTCTCCACGATGCGGTGTATTCGGCCATTTCCGACGATCCCGCCTGATATACGAGGCGTATCCGGACGTGTGGGATTCACCCCTTGCCCACTCCCCTTCCTCCTTGTTCACATAGCCGCCGCTTGGACAGAAAAACACTTTGTCGAAGCCAACCCTGTCATACTCCTGCTTGACTTCACGGAGGGGATCCACGCCGATAATTTTGCTTGCTCCGAAATAGGGCATCAACGCGACCCAACCCGGTCCCGCCCCGTAATTGCTCCCGTACACATTGCCCGAGTAAGGATAGTTGGGTGACCACGGCGCGGGGAGATCATTGTCATGGTCCAAGGCGTACGCGCTGACGGCCAGGCCGTGCTGGCGAAGATTGGTCATGCAAAAGGCACGCCGTCCTTTCTCGAGTGCGTCCTTCAAAGCCGGCATCAGTAGCGCAGCCAGAATGGAAATGATGGCAATCACCACCAGAAGTTCGATGAGTGTAAAGCCCCTCTCACTGTGCCCGCGGATTTTCAAGCCAAACATTCTCCCTATGTCCGAAAAACCATGCCCATAAAACACAGCTATTTTATTCTAGATGGGTCTGCACGCGAGTGCAAACAAAACTGCCCTTTATTTGTCAATGTTTTTGAAGTGTGCGCAGCCCGGTTGCAGTGCGCCAACGGCGCATCCTCACCCTAGCCCTGTTTGAGAAACCTTGACCCGAACCTTGTCGATTCGACCCGCCGTGGCAGATTCGACAAGATTCGGGACAAGGAGCCCGACAAGGAAAGGTTTCTCAGAATGAGTTTGTTTCCGATGACGAACCGAAAACCAAGAGTTCCATGCCGCAACGCGAAGAATCTTGTGATGCGAGCACCAGTCTTCGCTCCGCTACGGCTTGGCACCCGAGTGGGAAGCATGAGCGCGTAAGGGCATGCCAGTCGGAGTAAATATTCTATCGCGTATTGGTTGTCAGTATACGCCTACCTACTTGACGTAGATCATATTCGCCGCATAGATCGATTTTCTCCCGCCGGTGTCGACGGCCTGCGCACGGAAGATGACCATCTCCCCGGCCCTTGTCTGGAATTTCACTTCATAGGGCACCATATCGTCTTCGGCCGATTCCCAGTCAGAACCACCGTTGATGCTTTTCCCGAAAATCACTTTGGCGATGGCGCCGGAATCCGATACTGCCCGGGCAGTGAGCTGGATCTCTCCCGCCGCGTATTCGCCGCGATCCTCAACCGGTTTCCCCTCATGCAGAAGCTCCACCCCGGGCCAGCCCTGGGCCCTACGAATGTCGTTGGCCGCGTCGCCGAAACCGTCCCATCGGCCATCCCCCTTGCTGACGCCATTCGTGTCGACCAGCGCGACTGCATAACCCGCCGCGTAGTTGTAGAGAAACACGGTGAACCCATCGGCTCCGAAGGCATACGCGGCGATCATCTCCTCGTACACATCCAGGTAGGTTGTCCTGTCCTTCAACCACTCCTGGACCGAATCGTTACAGGGGCCGAAACCGTAGTAATTAACATTTTCGCACTTCGGCGCAATCCACCCTCCCAGTGAGCCGGGTAGCGCCACCAGGGTCATTCCGTCATGGCCAATCTTTTTCGCTTCGGCAACACGCTCGACGACCCGATGGCTGTTCACGCAGATCGTCGCCCCGATGCTGCAGGTGGCCTTCTTCTGATGCAGGTCGTACCACGGAGGATCACAATGATTGATCGTGGCCACTCGCGACGGGTTGAACTGGTGGTAGATATCCGCCCATGTCCGGATGAAATCCCGCTGATCCGCCGTCTTTCCGTCGCCGCATTCCGGCTCGTCCGCCATGACATGCCCCAGGATAACATCGCCGACGTACTCGTCATTCCATAGATACCCGTCCCACCGGCCCGTCAGTTCTTCGATTTCCGCCACCAGGTCGGCCGGTTTCCACAGACCGGGCCCGGGATACTCATAAGAGTGTTGATCCCCCAGGACGCCGAAATGTTTAAATCCCTTCATCCCCCAGTGCTTGATCGAAGCCCAATGCTTTGCCTCGGTCGTCCCGCTGGGAACGATAAAGTTCACGCCGTGGCGGGCCATGTCCATGAATGCGTAGTCCCAGCCGAAGCCGCACGTGTGTTTACCAGGTTTTGACCCCGCCACCTCCAAATTCGTCGGCACCGCGTAATAGACTCCGATCGTGAATTCGTCTCCCACGGGTACTCTCACCGGAGGCGACCCCACGGAAGAGGCATGGACAGTGATCAGTGAACAGTGAGCAGTAAACAGTGAGCAGCAAACAGTGAAAAGTAAGCAGTGAGTGGTGAGTAGTGAGCGGTGAGAAATCATGATGTGACTCGATCAGGGACTCCCTGCGGACCGGTTCTTTTTATGCTCGCGACTTTTTCGTTGCTCAGGCCTGCCATGAACTACAGACTAACCACTAATGTATAGCATATCCCTTCTTCTCGACAACGGTTTTCATTCTCGCACTCTGGCGAAACAGGAACTGACAAGACGTTTACCTTGTGGGTTTAAGATCTTACCGTGGTAGGTCCAAGGAAAAGAGTGCCGTGAAAACGAGTGATCAAAAGACGGAAGAAACCGCGAACGCGTTTAATCGGGATGGATTCGTCATTGTCCGTGGGTTGTTCAGCGAAGCGGAACTGGCCGAATTAGACGTGCACGTGGCCCGGTTTGTGGCCGATGTGGCCCCGACGCTTCCGCCGGGTGAGGCTTACTTTGAGGACAATGCGCCCGGCGTACTGAAGAGCGCATTCCGGCTGAATGAGCATGATCCGTTTTTCGATGAACTCCGGGAGACCGCTCGCGCCAAAGAGATTGTCTCGGCAATCTTTGACGATCCGGACATCGTTTCCAGGGATGTAAGTTTTTTCGCCAAGGCAGCCGGCAGCGGGTCGGAGACCGTGGCACACCAGGACAACGCGTTTCGGAACATCGTGCCGCCGGAAGGGGTGAATGCAACCATCGCCCTCGACGCATCGACACGGGAGAACGGCGTACTCTGCTGCCTGCGCGGGTCGCACAAGATCGGCCTGTTGCCGCACGTGCAATCGGGTGTCCCCGGCTTCAGCCGACGACTTGCCCAGCCCCTCGACCGCGATGCCTATCCGGAAGTGGCCCTTTGCATGCAACGCGGTGATATGGCACTTCATCACATAGACACGGTGCACTACAGTGGCGCCAACCCATCTCCCAACAGTCGCCGGCAACTCGCGATGCCCTATCATTCCTCTCGCGCCCGCCGGGACGAAGAGGCCGCCGCGGCCTACCGGCAAGACCTTGCCGATCTGCACGCGGCGAAACTGAGGCGTGTGTAAGCGATGAAGCAAGTCAACGTGGCTGTTCTGGGCGCGGGAAAAGCCGGTTTTCTTTTTGGCAAAGCGGTGAATGCCTCGGCAAACGGCCGATTGGTTGCGCTGTGCAACGCGGATGACTGGCTGTACCAGGACGTGTTGACCTGGGTCGAAGCCGACGGCCGGCGCACCATCGCCGTGTACGAGACCGCCGGACGCGCGGTTGCAGAGGGGCGCCGGGTGGACGTGGCCTAATGAAGCCCCCGGCCAGCCGAACATGGGTGCAGGAAAGCAACGTGGTGTTCGATGAAGAGGTGCTCTTCCAGCCTCGCTTCATCGATCCACTGGCCGGCGTCATGCCCTTGCGCCTGACTACGATGCCGTTCGGTAACGCGCATATTTATCCCGAGGCACAAGTCAGCACGCCGGACGATCAACGATTTATCTTTGCGCGGCATCTTCCACCGTGCGGGATCCGCACTTTCTGGATCGCCGACCTGACGACCCGGGCCATACGCCAGGTCACCGACGAACCCGATGCCACGCAGATCTACGTTGCCCGCATTCCGAACGGCTTCCTGAATGACTTGGATTCGTGATTGCGAGTTTAGCTACTTGTTTGAGAGTCCAGATTTCGGGTTTCAGGAGGAAGAACATACTGGCAGACAACAACTCCCACCCTGAAACCCGAAACCTGGCACCTGAAACCAAAAGGGACTCTCACAGTTTGAAAAATCTGGCTAAGCCAGAGGCCCTACTGAAAACTGAACACCGAACACCATAGAGATATCAAACTTGGTTCCCCCCATCGGCGCCATTTCCCCTTTGCCTGCCTGGGGATCGCAGTGGCGTTCATTGCGTTAAGTCCGTCCCGTGCCGGATGGATTGAGGACAAGCCCGGCAAGACGGTCATTCACGTCAAGGTGCCTTCGGTTCCCAATCCAACCGATACCTCTACCTACAACCGCGCCGGGGTCGCCGGTCTGCGCCTGTTCCTGGAGCGCTTTCCGAAGATCTTCGCGGAGAAGTATGCAGAGAAGTACAAGGCAGCCCCGGAGAAGTACGGTCGTCACAACTGGGATCGGGTGGAGATCCAGTTGCACTCGGCCACGGGGATTCGGATTGAGGGAGTGGAAAACGACCTGTTGATGATCGCCGGCAAGCAGGCGCCGGATGTGCTCTATGTCAATTTCCGCAAGTCGTCCACCTACATCAACAGCGGATTTCTTTATCCACTGGATTTGCCCGAAGATGGGTACCTCGCGGGCCCGGGCGCAATGTCGCAGGAGGAGATCGATTATCGGATTCATCCCAAGATTTGGCCGGTGGTTCAACGGGTCGGTCCCGACGGGGAAACGCACATCTGGAGCATGCCATACGGGGGCGTCCTGGGCACAGTCATCCTCTATCGCCGGGACTTGTTCGATCGGAACCGCATTCCCTACCCGGACAACGACTGGACCTGGGAGGAGCTCTACGAAGCCTGCCGGAAAATTACAAAGCCTCAGGAGGGAATCACCGGCATCCTGCTCGGGCGCGGTAAGCACGAGTCCTATCACTGGGCGACCTTTCTCTGGTCCATGGGCGGCGACGACATGGTCTATGACCCGCAAACCGACGACTGGCGCTGTACGTTCGATTCGCGCGCCGCGGCGATAGCCCTCGATTTCTATCAGCGCCTCACGCTGGAACGCTGGACGGATGATAACGGACGCCCGCAGCGCGGCTACAGTACTCGCGACACGATCGGGCGCGTGGCCGAATCCCAGTGGAGCGACGGTAAGGTCGGGATGACGACCGCCTACATCGATGAGAAGCTCTTCAGCCGGATCAATCCCGATGTCACCGGCATGGTGCCGGTGTCGCTGGGCTTTCCCGATGAAAATGGGAAGCGGATCCGCGGTGGCGTACTGAACAGCGGTATGTTTGGGCTTTTTTCCCGGATCGAACATCCCGCGGTCCGGGATGCCGCGTGGGAGTACATCCGCTTTTTCGACAATGATGAGGCCACGGCGCTGAAGACGCGCATCATGGTCGAGGGCGGACTGGGCCGCTTCATGAATCCCCGCTTCCTGAAGCGTTTCGGCTATGAGGACCTGGTGCGACTTTCCCCGAAGGGGTGGTTCGAGACCTTCGAGATCGCCATCGAGTCGGGCCGCCCGGAGCCCTACGGGCGCGGCAGCACCCTAGCCTACCTCATGATGACCTATCCGATCCAGGAAGCCGAGCAACTCTACATCGACGGAAAACTACCCGAGGACCGGGAGGAACGGCTCGATGTCCTGCAGGGCATTCTGCACAAGTGGACGGTCGAGGCCAACGAGAAGATGCTCGGCATCGTCCCGCCCGGGGAGATGCGAAAACGCCGGATCACGGCGTGGATCGCAATTCTCATTGTCGCGGTCGTCTTCGCGCTGGTGTTTCGAAAGGTCTTCCAGACCTTTCGCCCCCCGGACGAAAAGGGACTGGAAGAAAAGACCCCGCTCTCCTGGGGGTTTCGGAAGTACTGGGCGGCCTACATCATCCTGCTGCCGGCCGTTCTCACGATCCTGTTGTGGCAATACCTTCCCATTGCACGCGGCACGGTACTCGCCTTTCAAGACTACCAGATTCTCGGCGGCTCCTCGTGGGTCTGGGTCGACAATTTCGCAAATGTCCTGTGGGACATCAACGCGGGCGGGTGGTGGCATTCCGTCTGGAACTCGGTGCGCTACACCCTGCTGGTGGTGGGGCTGACCTTCCTGCCGCCCATCGTCCTCGCCATTCTGCTCCAGGAAATCCCGGTCGGCACATTGTTCTTCCGCACCGTCTATTACCTGCCGGCGGTCATCACCGGCCTGGTCACCATGCTCCTGTGGAAGATGTTTTACACGCCGACCGAGTACGGGATTCTGAACCAGGTGGTCATGGCGATCCCGGCCCTCGTCTATGTCGCGCTCGGTCTCTTCCTACTGGGAGTGGCCTGGACCTTCTGCCGGCGCCTTTGGTTTCACGATGCTGGATTTCCCGCCATCCTCTTCGCGCTGGGAGGACTGGTGCTCTGCTACACCATGGTGCGACTGGCGGGCGGAATCCTGTATCCCGGCGATGAAACGATCGGGCAAACCATCCGCCACTTCATCCCCCGGCTCTTTCAAGCGCAACAGGAGCCGTTCCGGTGGCTGGCCGACCGGAACACCGCGATGCTGGCCTGCGTCATTCCCATGGTGTGGGCCGGCATGGGGCCCGGATGCCTGATTTACCTGGCGGCCCTAAAGGGAATTTCAGATGACTTCTACGAAGCCGCCGACATCGACGGCGCGACCTTCGTCGACAAGATCCTCTTCATCATCTTTCCCATCCTGAAACCGCTGGTGATCATCACCTTTGTCGGGGTGTTCATCGGTTCCTGGCAACAGGCGGAGATGATCCTGGCCATGACCGGCGGCGGCGCCGGCACGGAAGTGGCCAACCTCAAGATTTTCTACGAAGCCTTTACCTTTCTCCGCATGGGTCCCGCCACCGCCATGGCCTGGATCCTGGGGGCCATGTTGATTGGCTTTACCGTCTACCAATTGCGGATCCTGGCGCGGTTGGAGTTTAAGACGACTGGAGAGAAGTAGTAGTCAGTATTCCCCCATGCCCATCCTCAACAAAGTCGGCCGAAGAGACCTCAGCGTACGGTTGCTGATCGGCTCGATCTATCTCTTACTCATCGCGGGGGCGTTGAGTATGATTTACCCGTTCGGTTTGATGCTCGGCGGAAGCACGAAAAGCACCGTGGATCAGAAAGAGTTGCGCATGATTCCCGGATTTCTGCGCAACGACCTCAAACTCTATCGCAAATTTGTTGAGGGTCTCTTCAACGAGAAACTCGACATGGCGAAAGCAGCCTACGACGAGGACATCGTATCGTTCGAAACGATTGATCCGCCACCGGTGATCAACGATCGATTGCTCGACGAATACACGGAATTCCTGACCACGATCAACGACGAGGTCCATACCTACACGCCCGGGTTTCTTCGCACGGAAACCACGCGGGAGGTCCTCCCTGAAGTTCAGCGCAAACTAATCCGGGTATTGAAGGAGGAGTCTGACGGCGACCTGGATGCCGCCAACCGGCAGCTTGGCACCACGTTTGCCGCCTGGCAGGCGGTCCACGTAGTGCCCCAGGTGACCCTGGAACGCGTCCAGCGGATATCAAACGAACCGATCTTTGGGCGTTTACAGTCGATCCAACGAAGCCTGCCCCAGCACGACTGCTACTACTTCAGCGTGGAGGGCTTTTATCGGAACCTGTTTCTGAGGCCCCAGTATGCAAGGGAGATTCAGGTCTACAACGAAGCGCACGGAACCCAACACACGGCGTACGCAGATATCGGCCTCTCAAAGCGGGCGCCCCCGGAAGGGTCGCCGGATCGAACGGATTGGGAAAAGTTCGTCCGCGTGGCCCTCAACATTGTGTGGATCGGTGCCGATACATCGGCCCTGCCGGCGTACCGGGCGTTCCTCGCAGGGAAGTACGGCGCCGTGGCGGCACTCAATCGCGTCTACGGCGCCTCCTATAGCCGGTTTGACGACGTTCCACTGTTCGATGATCCGCTGCAGCAGGGCATTGCAGAATCCGATTGGAGATCCTTCGTCCGCGGCTGGAAGGATCCCGATTCCGGGCAGGTGTTCGAGTTGCCCCTGGAATCCATTTCTATTGACAGCCTCGAGTTCCGCTATCGCGACTTCCTGCTGGCAAAGTATCCGACCATGGATGAGCTCAACGGGGCACTGGGCACGGATTACGGAGCGATCAACGACGTCCGGCTGCCGCAGAAAGAACTTCACTACCGGGAATTTTTCAAGCACCGCGGTGCCTTCAAATGGGAATTCCTGACGCGAAACTACCGCTCGGTGATCTCCTACCTGTTGTTAAACGGCCGGGCCCTTTGGAACACGCTTGTGTACTGTGTCCTGGCCATCCTGTCCGCCCTCATCGTCAATCCCATGGCCGCCTATGCCCTGAGTCGCTACCGGTTGCCCTCCACTTACAAGGTTCTCCTCTTCCTGATGGTCACCATGGCGTTTCCACCCATGGTGACCCAGATCCCGGTATTCCTGATGTTGCGCAGCCTGAATCTGCTGAACACCTTCTGGGCATTGGTCTTGCCTGCTATGGCCAATGGCTACCTGATCTTCATTCTCAAGGGATTCTTCGATTCACAGCCGAGGGAGTTGTACGAGTGTGCCGCATTGGACGGCGCGAACGAATGGGTCCTCTTCTGGAGGATCGCGATGAACCTTTCCAAACCGGTCCTGGCCTACATTGCCCTGTTGGCCTTTACCCACGCCTATTCCAATTTCATGTTTGCGATGCTGATTTGCCAGGACCCCGACATGTGGACCCTGATGCCGACCCTTTACCAGTTACAGACGCGGAGCC